>JBOHWJ010000521.1:0-2155 GCA_050736495.1 Binataceae bacterium (SeqCode)
TTATGTAACCGGGTCGTTGATTCGTATCGACGGAGGATCGATCCGTTCGATCTGACCGAGTCCTTGGGCTTCCGCAGGCATCCGACAGATATTCACCGAGTCTGCGCTGTCAACGGCAAGGCTTTCCCGGTTAATCCCGGAAGAGCCTTGCATTTGGCGCCGACACTATTTGCCGAACGCTTCCGTCACCAACTCGGTATCGAGATACTCAGTTATTTCCTTCACCTTGCCATTGGCGATGCGGAAAATCTGGCAGTAGTTATTATTATACGACTTGCCATTCTTCGCCTTGGCCTTGCCACGCGCCTGCATCGCCACGAAGTCGCCCTCGGCGATCAAGTTGTCGGGCGTGAGCGCGATGCCGCCTTCGAGTTCAGCGGCCAGCGGAGTCAGGAGCTTACCGATCACCTCCCGCTTGCCGTTGAACGTACCCGACCATTTGGTTGTGCCCATTACAGTGAAACGGACATCGTCGGCCATATTGGCAAGAAACGCCTCGGCGTTGCCCTTGGCCAATTCCGCGAACATATTGCGGACGAGTTCTTTGTTTTCGGCTGCACCCATGACTCTTTACCTGCCGTTCGGATTACCGGACGGGCCGCCCGGGTAATGTGAACTGTACGCCTGACAGCGCGACGGGGTCAAAACCGCGACTCGCCAATGATATTGCGGTTCCGATATTGCGGCTTTCAAACGGGGCTTGATGCGAGGGAGCCCGTGGAAAAGCAGCTTGAACCATCGCCGCGAACGGAATTCACTCGCCTTGCCCATGCCATGGCATCGGCGCTACAAGGAGTGAAGATTCGGCGACAACAGTTCGATATCGCGATAGCCCGCGCGCGGACAAAAATCTGAAGCGCCCCGCATGCGGAAAGCGCTGAGAGGACACCATGGAAAAGGCATTGGCTGGCGTGAAGGTTCTCGATCTCACCCAATACGAGGCCGGCACCTCGTGCACGGAAATGCTCGCGTGGCTGGGCGCCGACGTGATCAAGGTTGAAGAACCGAAACGCGGCGAGCAGGGACGCTGGCGATTGACGGAGAAACCCGGCGTCGACTCGTATTACTTCATGCTGCTCAACGCCAACAAGCGCAGCATCACACTCAACCTAAAGTCCGAGCGCGGCAAAGAGATTTTCATCGATCTGATCAAGAATGTTGATATCCTGAGCGAGAACTATTCGCTCGGTACACTGGAAAGCCTGGGACTCGGCTACGAGCGGCTGCGTGAGATTAATCCGCGGTTGATTTACGTAACGATCAAAGGCTTCGGCACTTACGGCCCTTACAGCAAATTCAAGAGCTTTGACATGATTGCGCAGGCGGCCGGCGGCGCGATGTCACTGACCGGCTTCCCAGGTTCGCCGCCGCTCAAACCGGGACCGACCATCGGCGATACCGGCACGGGAATCCATGCGGCGTGCGGCGTACTGGCGGCTTATATCCAGCGCCAGCGCACCGGCAAGGGCCAGAAGGTTGAAGTCGCGATGCAGGACGCGGTGCTCAATTACGTGCGCGTGCCGATGATGAGCACCTACCTGACGCATGAGCCGACCAAGCGCGTCGGTAATCGTATCGGCGCCGGCCCGGTCGGCGATATCTTCAAGTGCGCGCCCGGCGGCCCCAATGATTACGTCTACCTGTACTGCTCGTCGGAGGAGATGTGGGATGCGCTCTTCAACACCATTGGGCGGCCCGATGTGCCGGAGGATCCGCGGTTCAAAGATCGCAAATCGCGCCGCGAAAACACTGAGGCGCTGACGCGGATCATCGAGGAATTCACGACCAAGCACACCAAGCAGGAAGTGATGAAGATGATAGGCGAGGCAGGTGTGCCCTGCGGCGCCGTGCTCGACAGTGTCGAATTACTCGACGACCCGCATCTGCGCGAGCGCGGCATGATCGTCACCGTTGACCATCCGGTGCGCGGCAAATTCACGATGCCGGGATGTCCAGTCAAGCTCGAGGACTCGCCCGCCGACGTAACGAGCGCGCCGCTGCTCGGACAGCACAACCGCGAGATCTACGGCGGCATCCTGGGCTTCAAGGATGGCGACCTCGAACAGTTGAAACACCAAGGAGTAATCTGAGGCACGAAGCCGGACGCGGGACCGAGCCGTCTATGACATTGCGCCAGCGTCCGATGCGCCGCGCC
>JBOHWJ010000522.1:0-4603 GCA_050736495.1 Binataceae bacterium (SeqCode)
GAGCTTGGGGTTGACGCGCGATTTCATTCGCGCGGACCTGTACAGTACCGAACTCGGATTGACCAATAGTTTCTGAGCGCGCGTTCAAATCGGATATAATCTCACGCATGCCTTCAGCCGCCACTCCCATCACGCGCCAGGGCGTGGCGCCGATGGTGGCGAATCGATGAGGGAGCGCGCTCGCACTCGATGTGGGCCTATCGCGATGGCATCGGAAACACCAACCGGCGGGCAACTGCTTGAACTCCAGGCGCTTATCGATCGCAGCGTCCTGAGCGCCGGCCCGGCAGCGAGCTAATCGCTTGCCTATCCGGCGCGGCAGATGAGCGCGGCCGAGTTTGTCGAGTTCTGGAAGAGCACGAGCCTGGTGGCGATGGCGACGGTGGGTCGCGGCGGTCATCCGCATATCGCGCCGGTTCATGCGACGCTGGCGGGCGCCACGCTCAAGCTCGTCATCTACGACAACGCGCTCCGGCGCGGCGATATCGCGGCGAATCCCGAAGTCGCGTTCAGCACCTGGCATCACGACGGCGCCGCGGCGATCGTCTACGGACGGGCGCGCGAAGTTCCGGGCGGCATCCGCCCGTCGCGGCCGGGACGCAGTGGCAAAGCACGTCAGGTGGTCGCTATCGAGGTGGAGCTCACGCGTGTGTACGCGATGCGCGCGCCGTAAGCGCCGGCTAAATGTCAATTCGACGGTTTAGTTTCTCCGCGCCGGATTAGCCGATAATCTGTTTGGCCAGCCAAGCGATAGGTTTACAGGCCAAGCGGCCAGGCGCTTGAACGGTGCGGCCGAATGGTCGGTCCACGATGTTTTCAGTGGTGCCCAACGAGGCGGTTTAAGCGCGGGCGCCGCATTCGTTAATGATGGCGCGTCCTGATAACCGACCGGCTTTCGTATGCGCCGATAGCCGCTCTTATCCGCGCTGGTATGGTCCCGGCGCAATGCTGTCATGATCGTGCCGGTAAGACGAAACGTCGGTCCGTGAAGCACTTGGGGAACGGCTCGGCGGCCGCGTCCGTTCGGGGGGGCGCGTCCGCGCGCCGTTGACGCGTCGCGTCAACGGCGCGTGCGGAAACCGTAGCCGGGATAAACGGTACTGTTCGCAGGAGGGATGAACGAATCGTGATGACACGCAAAGAATGGCTCTATGCGATGCTGGCGCTGATCGGGGGATTAGCGGGAGGCGCGCTGGGCAATCGCTATTGGGGACCGCTTTCCGCGGTGGCGGCGCCAACCGCGGCGAAAAGTGCGAGGGCCTCGCATGCCCCCAAGAGCATGACCGCGCAGGAATTCGCGCTGGTCGACAACAGTGGCAAGACGCGCGCCTTGCTTCATCTGAACGCGGCCGGCGCGCCGGTTCTCGATCTCTTCGACACCAACGGCAAGCTGCGTGCCGGGCTGGGTATCGCGAACGATGGCGTCGGATTGAGGCTCACCGATCCACAGGGCGCGACGCGGGTGTTGCTGGCGGTGAGCGGGGACGGCGTGGCTGCGCTCCGGCTATACGACGCGCAAGGCAGGCCGCGCGCGCTGCTGGGCGTCGATAACGAAGGCGAGCCGGCTCTGGACTTTTACGCCGACAACGGCAAACTGCTGCGCGAACTCCCCTGAGACGACGTGCCGCCCGCGCGCGGAGGGGTCCGCCCACGTGGCAAGGACCGACGGAGCGCGCTATTTTTAGACTTGAGGCTGTCGCGATAACGGCGTAACGGGGGGTTCGGGCCCTGCCATCGCTGTCTTCCATCCCTCCAACCCGGAAAGAGCAAAGTTGAATCATGGGTAAAAATAGTTTTGGTGCTCGCACCACGCTTTCGGTTAACGGTAAGGACTATACGATTTACGCGCTCGATGCGCTGGAAAAGCGCGGCTTTCCACTCAAGCGGCTGCCGTTTTCGATTCGGGTGATGGTGGAGAACGCGCTGCGCCGCGAGGACGGCGAGATAGTCACCGCCGAACAGGTCGAAGGGTTGGCGCGATGGAACGGCGGCAAGGGCGGCGAGGGTGAGTTCGCCTTCATGCCAGCGCGCGTGCTTTTGCAGGATTTCACCGGCGTGCCGGTGGTCGCCGACCTGGCCGTGATGCGCGACGCTATGAAGCGGCTCGGCGGCGATCCCAAAAAGATCAATCCGCTGCAGCCGGCTGACCTCGTCATCGACCATTCGGTGCAGGTCGATTCGTTCGGCCTGGCGACGTCGTTCGCGCGCAATGCCGAACTCGAATTTGAGCGCAACCAGGAACGTTACCAGTTTCTCCGCTGGGGCCAGCGGGCCTTCGCCGATTTTCGCGTGGTCCCACCCGACACCGGCATCGTGCACCAGGTCAACCTCGAGTACCTGGCCCACGTGGTCTTCGTGTCCAAGGATGGCGAGGCCTATCCCGATACGGTCATCGGCACCGACTCACATACGCCGATGATCAACGGACTGGGCGTGGTCGGATGGGGCGTTGGCGGTATCGAGGCGGAGGCGGCAATGCTCGGATGCTCGATGCCGATGCTGGTGCCGGAGGTGATCGGCGTCAGGTTCAAGGGCAGCCTGAAGCCGGGTGCGACCGCGACCGACCTGGTGCTGACGGTCACGCAGATGCTGCGCAAGAAGGGCGTGGTGGGCAAGTTCGTCGAGTACTACGGCGACGGCGTTGCCAGCCTGAGCGTCGCCGATCGCGCCACGCTCGGCAACATGTCGCCCGAGTACGGTGCCACTATCGGGTTCTTCCCGGTCGACGATCAGACCCTCGACTACCTAAGATTGACCGGCCGTGGCGATCATCAGATCAAACTAATCGAGGCCTACTGCAAGGCGCAGGGTCTGTTCCGCACCCCTGATTCGCCCGAGCCGGTTTTCACCGATACGCTCGAACTCGATCTCGCCACGGTCGAGCCAAGCCTGGCGGGGCCGCGGCGTCCACAGGACCGGATTGCGCTGAGCGAGTCGAAGCATGACTTCCGGCTTGAACTCGCCAAGGAAGTCAGCGGTGCCAATGGCGGTGTCGATCCCAAGCGCATCGAGAAATGGATCAACGAAGGCGGCAACAAGGACGCGGCGCCGCGCGCGCCTATCGCGGATCCCGATCTGGGCGGAATCACGCAGAGCATCGATGTCGAGATGGACGGCAACGTTTTCATGGTCGGCCACGGTTCGCTGGTAATCGCGGCGATTACCAGTTGTACCAACACTTCGAATCCCTCGGTGATGCTGGGCGCGGGCATCCTCGCGAAAAAGGCGGTTGAGCGCGGGCTCAACGTCAAACCGTGGGTAAAGACCAGCCTCGCTCCCGGCTCGAAGGTGGTGACGGATTACCTCAAGCGTGCGGGCCTGACGGAATATCTGGAGCATCTGCGTTTCAACCTGGTGGGCTACGGATGCACCACCTGTATCGGCAACAGCGGACCGGTGGCCGAGCCGATCGCCGCGGCGATCAAGCAGGGTAATCTGGTCGCCTGCGCGATTCTGAGTGGGAATCGCAACTTCGAGGGCCGCATCAACCCGGTCGTCCGTTTCAACTATCTTGCCTCGCCGCCGCTGGTGGTGGCGTACGCGATCGCGGGCACGATGGATTTCGATCCCAACGTCGACCCGCTCGGCAAGGATCCGCAGGGCAAGCCGGTCTACCTGCGCGATGTCTGGCCGAGCGCCGAGGAGGTCAGCGCGGCGGTCGCGAGCGAGGTTGACTCCGAGATGTTCCGCAACGAATATGCCCAGGTCTTCGAGGGCGACCAGCGCTGGCAGGGGCTCAAGATTCCCGAGGGCGAACTATTCAACTGGGACGAGCAGTCGTCCTACGTCAAGGCGCCGCCATTTTTCGACGACGTGAGCGCGACGCCGCCGCCATTGACCGATCTCGCGGGCGCGCGTGTGCTGGCGGTGCTGGGCGACAGCGTTACCACCGATCATATTTCGCCCGCCGGCTCCTTTTCCGCCGACTCCTCAGCGGGCGCGTATCTGATCGCGCACGGCGTCCAGCCTAAGGATTTCAACTCCTACGGATCGCGCCGTGGCAATCACGAGGTGATGATGCGCGGGACGTTCGCGAATATCCGCCTGCGCAATCTGCTGGTGCCGGGCGTGGAGGGCGGCTTTACGGCGCATCTGCCCGACGGCGAGAAGATGACGATTTTCGACGCCTCCGAGCGTTATCGCAAGGACGGTGTGCCATTGATTGTAATCGCGGGCAAGGAGTATGGCTCGGGCTCGTCGCGCGATTGGGCGGCAAAGGGTCCGCAGCTATTGGGCGTGCGCGCGGTCATCGCCGAGAGCTTCGAGTGTATCCATCGCAGCAACCTGATCGGAATGGGCGTGCTTGCGCTGGAGTTTCGCAACGGCCACAACCGCGAGAGCCTGGGGCTCAGCGGGCGTGAGACCTACTCGATAAGCGGGCTCGCCGCCGGACTCAAACCGCATCAGGTGCTCAAGGTGCGGGCGGAAGAGAACGGCAAGGTCAAGGAATTCGAGGTGCTGGCGCGTATCGATACGCCGGAGGACGTGCACTATATCCGCCACGGCGGCGTGTTGCCGTACGCGTTGCGGCAATTGCTGCGCGCGTAGCCGCAACGGGAAGGCGGGTGGCGGCGCCGGCTCTGGTGGCTCCGCACCTGATGGT
>JBOHWJ010000523.1:0-4963 GCA_050736495.1 Binataceae bacterium (SeqCode)
AACCACGAGTCCGGACGCCCCTCGTCCCAGCGGCCGGAACCTGCTGGTCAACGGCGATTTGAGCCACGGCTCCGGTGACGCGCCCGACGGCTGGCGCCATGACGGCTGGATCCTGACGCCTGAGACCACCACCTTTGAGTGGATTCCTCCGCGCAGCGGTCAGCCCGGTGAACTCGAAGTCGAAACCCATCGCGACAACGACGCACGCTGGGTGCAATCGCTGAGTATGCGGCCCGGCTGGTACTACTTCAGCGCCGAGACCGCCGCCAAAAACGTCCTCGCTTTCAAGACCGGCGCCAATATCAGCCTGCTCGAAGATAATATCGTTTCGGACAATGTTACGGGTACCAGCGGATGGCGGCGTCTGGGTTTTTACCTCAAGGTCGGCAAAGACGGCGCCGATATCGACTTTGCGCTCAGGCTCGGCGGCTACATGAACGTGACGCGCGGCGATGTATTCTTTCGCAATCCCAGCGTAGTTAAGGTGACGGCGCCGCCGCCCGGCGCCCATTACGTTTACGATCTTGCGCAGATTCGCCGCTCCGAGGCGACCGGCCCGATTGGACGGCTGTGGACTCTCGTCGCTACACTCGTGGCCTTCGTCCTGCTCGGGGCGCTCGGTTGGTGGATGTACGGCAATATGAGGCTGGTCACGGCATCCGGCAACAGCGGAGGACGCGACGGCATCAAGCGCAATCCTGGCGACGCCATCAAGCGTGACGCAACACACGGACGATCGCATCGATGAAACTGCCGGGATCGAACCGGCCGCGCCTTGAACTCGCGCTCCTGATTGTAACCTTGCTGACTTTCGCCTACTTCTACCAGGGCGCGGACCAAAGCACCGCCGCGCGCTTCGACCTGATGCGTGCAATCCTCGAACGCCGCACCCTGTGGATTGACGGCTATGCCGGCTACAACACCGCCGACATCGTCAAGGTCGCCGGCCGCTACTATTCGGTCAAGGCGCCGGGCGGTTCGTTCACCGGTTTGCTGCAATGGTGGGTGTTCAGTGCGATCCTTTCCTCGCTGGCGCTTCATCACGAGGCGCTATACTGGGCGCTCTCGACCTGGCTCACGATCATCTTTTCGACTTCGCTGCTGGTCGCGATTCTGTCCGTGCTGATGTACCGCTTCGCGCGGTGGCTCGGCGCCAGCGAGGGCCGTGCGGTCGCGCTCGGCCTGTTGCTCGCCTTCGCGACCATCTATTTCCCGTACGCGACCGAAATGACCGGCGAGCCGATCGCGGGCGTATGCGCCTTTGCCGCCTTCTACCTGCTGGCGACTCATCGGGAACGTCCCGTGGCCGGGCGCGCGATGATGGCGGGTGCGCTGGCCGGATGGGCGGTGCTGTGCGATTTCCCGTCGATGATCATCGCGCTGGTGCTGGCCCTATACGCGCTCTCGCGGCTCGGGCGCCTGAGCCATATCGCGGCGTTTGGGATTGGCGCCGGCGCCGTTGCGATCGTGCTGCTCGCCTACAACAAAGCCGCCTTCGGCAATCCGCTTTTCCTCAGCTACGAGGCCTACAAGCTCGCGGGCAATTCACAGTTTCCCGAACAGGCGGTCGGCTTCGTCGGGCTCACCTATCCGAAGTCGTGGCTGCTGTGGAAAATTCTCATCGACCCGCAGCGCGGGCTGCTTTACTGCAATCCGGTGCTCGCGCTGGTGGTCCCAGCGGTGGGATTTTTCGCCTTGCGGCGGCGCTATCGCGCCGAATTCGCCGTTACGCTGTGCGTGATCGTTGCTTTCGTGCTGTTCAACGCTTCGTTCGGCGAGTCGATCGTCTCATGGGGCGGTGGTACCGCAACCGGGCCGCGTCAACTGGTTCCGGCAATACCTTTCATGGTGTTGGCGCTGGCCTTTATTCCGCGCGACTGGGACTGGATTCTAGGGGGGCTCGCGTTGGTGTCGGCGTTCGCGATGCTGATGGCGACGGCGGTCGAACCGCACTTTCCCTATGAATACGAGAATCCGTTGCGTAACTTCGTATGGCCGGCATACCTGCGCGGCGACTTTGCTTATGATCGCGATTCCTATTTTGGCGGCCCCGCGATAGTCGGCGAATCGACCGCCTTCAACCTCGGCAAGCTGGCCGGTCTCCCCGCCGTGTCGCAACTGTGGCCGCTGGCCGCATTCTGGATCGCGGGCGCCATCTTTTTTATTCGTGAGCTGAACCTGTGGCGCGGGGCGGTGGTGAAGCGTAAGGCGGCGTCAGTCGCCGCCGCCGTTGCCATAACGGCACTGTTCGTGCCGCCGTTGGTATGCAAGGTGCTGTGCGCTGGCCAGGCTCATGCGCCCCATGGCCTGTTGGCGCGTTATTATCGCGGACTCAACGATGACGGCTTTCCGCCGCATATCGTACGCGTCGATCCACAAATCAATTTTCAGAATGTCGCCGAACTGGGCGCGCTGCCGATACCGTCGCACGTCATCTGGAGCGGTATG
The DNA here is from genome assembly GCA_050736495.1 of Binataceae bacterium (SeqCode). Lineage (GTDB taxonomy): Bacteria > Desulfobacterota > Binatia > Binatales > Binataceae > JBOHWJ01. The sequence goes on from JBOHWJ010000523.1 coordinate 2,449, forward strand.
CTGACGGCGCGGGTGCCGGGCCTCTATCGCTTCAGTATTTCCGCCGACGACGACGGCTGGCTCACGATAGATGGGCATCGGGTGATTGCCGACCCGGGAGCGGTGATGCTCCCTCGCGCGACCGGTGAAGTCTATCTGACCGCCGGGCCGCATCGAATCCAAGTCGGCGAGCGCAATCTCGCAGGCGATGCCATGATGGTGCTCTACTGGCGGCCACCCGGCGCTTCTATCCAGGTCTTACCGAGCGATGTGCTGACTCCCGCGAGTCCCCCGGAATCGTGATCGCGCAACGCGGCGCGCCGCCGCTCATCCCTCCCCCGGCAGCAGCGCCGCGCGCGTCACTTCGCGCCGCTCGCTCCTGTCCAGCGCCTCGGCCGCTTTCGATAGCGGAAACAGCGCGTCACACATCCCGGTATACGGATAGCGATCCATGTGCGCCGAGAGAAAATCGAGCGACTTCTTCAGGTAATGCGGCGGATACATCACGACGCCGGTTATCTCCAGCGACTTGAACGTCACCATCGAGGGTGCGACGGTGGCCGTCAGCGCGGGCGAAATGTTGCCGATCTCGATGATGCGGCTGCCCGCACCCGCCATCCGGACCGCGTCGATGAAGGCGTCGGGGATGCCGGCGACTTCGATGATGACGTCGGGAACGCCCGCGCATAGTTCACGCACGCGCTTGTTGCGCGCGTCGAACTCGGTGTACTTGCGCATATCGACGATCTCGTCGGCGCCGAAGCGTTGCGCCTCGTCCAGTCGTTGCGCCACGCTGTCGATCGCGATCACGCGCGCGCCGCGCGCCTTCGCGATCGCCATCGCATGCAATCCCAATCCACCCGCACCGAGCACCACCAGAGTCTCGCCGTAGCTGACGTGGGCGCGATCGAGCCCCCAGAACACCTGCGACATCGCGCAGTTCGCTGACGCCGCGATAACGTCGGGAACGTTGTCGGGCACGCGATAGAAATGCTGTCCGGGACGCACCACGTAATGCGTGCCGAAGGTCGAGACGAAATGCGGCGGGTCATCGGGATGGCGTCCGCCGAGCACCTTGCTGGTGCAGGCCGCCTGGTTGCCGCGCACGCAATTCGCGCAGCGGTTGCATACCGCGTAATAGACCGGGGCGATACGGTCGCCGACCTTGACGGGAGCGCCCGCCCAATCGGCGGTGACGCCGGCGCCGAGCGCCTCGATGCGCCCGCTCATTTCATGGCCGGGCATGGTGCCGTGCCGTCCGCCAAATTCCCCCTTCCAGATATGCACCTCCGAGCCGCATACGTTGGTCTGCGTGACGGCGGCGATGACACCTCCAGCGGGCGGTTCGGGCACGTCGTATTCGTGGAACTCGATCTTATGTCCAGCCGGAATAAAGGCGATCTTCCCTTTCATTCGAGCCATCTCCCCGGTTACGCGTGGGCTCGCCGGCGCCGCGATGTTTGGCGCCAACGCGGTGCGGCCGCCGATGCGCCACCGTCATGGATGTCTCGCGCCTGGGCGGTGATTGTCAAGCGCGCGGTGGCGTTCATTCCGGCGGTTTGAAGATTGGGCGGTGGACTTCCCTGGCGTGCAGCGCGATTTGTTTCAGCAGCCGCGCCTCCGCATAGCCGCGCGATACGCATTGCATCGAAGTCGTCGAATGGAAGGGTACGTGGAGCGGCGCAGTGAAGGTTGCTTGCACGCTGACGGTGCTCGATTCGTTGCCCATCGGCGCGATCTTGAAGTTGTACACCGCGGACGAATCGATATCGGGCTCGGAGGCAAATCTGCCCGCGATGCCGCCTACCTTGCCGCAATCAGCGTCCTTCAGCGTGAATCCGCCCGGGGCCTGTGTTTCGATGAGGCCGTGGTCGGGATCCTCCACGATGATGCGATAGCGGTTGCGCGCAACCACATCGCGCACCGCCTGCCATGCCAGATCGTACGGTAACGCGATTTCGATGCGATCGCGCCGGACGGGTAGGGGATGCTGCATCGGCGCATAAAAGCATCCCGTGAATACGAACGCGAGCACCAACAGGTCAAACCGAATCTTCATCGCAACTGGCCGCTCATAATAGCAAACCAGCGCATCCCGCTGCGATTTTCGAAACGGCCCACTTTTTGATTCTCCTGTCGATGGCCTGCTGCCCCGCGCGAGACCTTTATGGTAGCCTTCCGGCGTGCGGGTTACGCGTCAGGCGTCCCCGGAGGCGAGCCATGTCCGGTCATTCCAAATGGAGCTCGATTAAGCATAAGAAGGCCGCTCGTGATGCTAAGCGCGGAAAGGCCTTCACCAAGTTAATCAAGGAAATCACCATCGCCGCGCGCTTGGGCGGCGGCGACCAGAACGCCAATCCGCGTCTGCGCACCGCCGTCGCGACGGCCAAGGCCCAGTCGATGCCCAACGACAATATCGATCGCGCCATCAAGAAGGGCACCGGCGAGCTCGGCGGGGTCAATCTCGAAGAGATTACTTATGAAGGCTACGGTCCGGGCGGGGTCGCGATCATGGTCGACACGCTGACCGATAATC
>JBOHWJ010000524.1:0-2088 GCA_050736495.1 Binataceae bacterium (SeqCode)
CACCAGGTGCAGGTCGACGTAGAGCAGCGCCGGATCGCCTGGTTTTTCGTAAACGAGGTGGCTGTTCCAGATTTTCTCGAATAGCGTTTGCGCCGCCATTGCGGGGATTTATGCCTCCAACGAAATGCTTATAAATGTAGCATTAGCCGAGATTGGCAGTCGCGGTCAAAGTACCCCCCTAAGGACGTACGCTTTACGCGCATGCCGTTGGGCGCGGGCACGTAGGAGACCCCGCGCCGGCTAACGCGTTGGCAGACGGCCGGACAGCCGGCGAAGCAGGCGATAGGGATCGCGTTGGCCGCTAACGGCGGATCTCGTACAGCGCCGAGAAGGCGTCGCGGATCGGCAGGCGGCGAAATTGCGCGAAACCGGCCTCCGTACACATCTCGCGCGCCTTCGGCTCGCCCATCAGGGCGCCCAGACCCGCGCCGCCATGGGCCAGCGACACTGTCATGCAATAGAGCGTGCTCGCCGAATACATCATGCGGCCCAGCGGGTTGATATTCTCCTCGACATTGGGCGACACGTTCATCTCGACCATCAGGTAAGTGCCATCGGCCTTCAGTGCGTTGCGAATCGATTTGAGCAGCGACACCGGATCGACCGAGTCATGAATCACATCGAAGGTCGAGATGAAGTCGAATTGTTCGGCCGGGAGCCTGGTGCAATCGACCACGTCGAAAGTGGCGCGGTCAGCCACGCCCGCCGCTTTGGCGCCGGCGCGGGCGCGCTCGACCGATCCGGGATGAGCGTCGTAGCCGTAGATGCGCGCGTTGGGGAAGGCCTTGGCAAGCGTGATTACGCCGCGGCCGCTGCCGCATCCGACATCCAGGGCGCTACCGCCGCCGGTAAGCCGCTCGACCACCTGCGGCATCGCGGGCAGCCACTTGCGGGTCAAATGATGCTGGTAAATCGGGGCGGACCCGCGCTCGATCGCCTCGAACACTTCGGCTGGATATTCGCTTTGCGGCACACCCTTGCCGGTGCGGAAAGCCTCCATCAGCTTCGGCGCCATCGAGACCTCGGGCACGATCATCTGCATGAAGCCGCCCATGAAGAACTGCGAATTCTCGTCGGCCAGGATCATGGCATGCTCCGGCGGCATCGCGTAGCGCGCCGTGGTGGCGTCGTAGGTGATGTACCTGGCGGCGGTCATCGCGCCCAGCCATTCGCGCAGGTAGCGTTCGTTGAGCCCGGTGCGTGCGGCCAATTCGGCGCCCGTGACGGGGCCGGCCTGGGCGAGCGCTTTGAAAATACCGAGACGATCGCCGATATAGGTAAGCGCGCCCTGCATCGCGGCGCCGAGATCATTCAGCATCAGCCCCGCGAATTCCTTAACCTTGCCCCAATCGACCGCCTTTTGTTCTTCCGCCATGAGACTCGCCTCCGGTTGAACGCGATTGTAGTCCGGTTGTTCATGCAGCGGAAACGGTCGCTCGGTGTCAGCGTCAGCCGGGATTGAGGCGGGATCACAAGGTGTCTTTACTTGGCCGGTTTCACGTCGCTGAAGAATTCCTGTTGGGCCGGTGCTGCTTCGGCGGCTTCGAGTTCTTCGGCCGGGAACAGGCCGGGGCGCTCGGCGAAGGGCCGGAACTTCTCGTACAGATCGGCGAGCTTGGCCTGGTAATATTCGACGTTTTCGTCGGGATTGTTGGCGTCGTAATCGGCCGCCATTCTGGCCGCCGCCGCCACTTTGACCCTGGTGCCACGTCCGGTGACGTAGTAAGAAATCTGGTCGCCGCTCAAGTAGGGCCGTTCGGCCTTGAGTGCGAGTTCATACGCGGCCGAAACGTTGCGCCGTTTGCCGCCGATTTTGTCGCGGTAGGCTTCGGGCGAGTCCTGCAGTGTCTCGGTCTTCATTAGATCGGCGATTCCGATCTCATGCCGTTCCAGCCGCGCGCGATAATCCTGGTAGAGCTTCGCAATTTCCTCGCGGCGGTCGCCAAGTAAGAGGCCGAAGAAGTCCTCCATGAAGCGTCGCTGGAAGCGCTCGAGACCGCGCGATTTCAGCCCCGAACCACGGATGGTGAGTTCACCGCGCTCATCCATCAGCACGTAGTTCTTCATCTTGTAGCTGAACATCGCGGG
>JBOHWJ010000525.1:0-3472 GCA_050736495.1 Binataceae bacterium (SeqCode)
GACTGCGGTTGCAAGTTTGCGGATGCTTGCCGGTTCCGGCGCGATAACCGTCAACGATCGCTCGCTGGAAGTGTATTTCCCGCGTGACACCGCTCGCATGCGGATCATGGAGCCGTTCGAATTGACCGAGACCAAGGGTCAATACGACATCATTGCGACGGTCAAGGGCGGTGGTACCTCGGCCCAGGCCGACGCCGTCCGCCACGGCATTTCGCGAGCACTGGTGACCGCTTCCGAAGGACTGCGGCCGGCGCTGCGCAAGGGCGGGATGCTGACGCGCGACCCGCGCGAGGTCGAGCGCAAGAAATACGGCCGTCACAAGGCCCGCAAGCGTCCGCAGTACTCAAAGCGTTAGTCCGGCGACCGCCCGCGTGAGATCGGCGGCCATGCGCGCGATCAGGCCGTAGGGACGCTGACAGGACTGCGTGGCAGACGGTCGTGCGTGCTGCACGCGCCGAACGTTTGCATCAGGTGGCGCGTTGCCCATAGCCGGCGGTCTCGCCTTCTTTACCACCCAAGCTTGCGAAAGCGTGACCGACTTCCGCAACCGGTATGCTAACGCATAGCCACAGACCACGGCGTCATCCGGACGCTAGCTGTTGACTCGTGTGGATTGCCGGACCGCCCAGGAACTGGCGATATCATCAGTTTCGTGATAGCTTAGTCAGACCGACTTTAATTTTTGGAGGCACCTCGGGATCCCTGATGGCGTCGCACGACAGGGTCAAAGTAGCAGTGTTTGGTGCGTCCGGATATTCCGGAATCGAGGCCGTGCGGATTCTTGCCGGCCATCCTTTCGTCGAGGTAAGCGTGCTCACCTCCGAGCATTACGCTGGCCGCGAAGTCGCCGAAGTGTACCGGCACATGGCGGGCGTCGACTTGCCACCGTTCGAGGAATTACGGCCCGATCTCATCCGTGGCCGCGCCGACGCAGTGTTGTCATGCCTGCCGGAGCGCGTGGGTACGCCGATCGTGGCGGCATTGGTCGAAAGCGGAAGCAAGGTCATCGACCTGTCCGCTGACTTCCGCCTGAAGGAAGCGGCAGCCTATCGCCAGACCTACGGCGTCGAGCATCCGGCGCCGGCGTTGCTCAAGGAATCAGTTTACGGGCTTAGCGAATTTCATCGGCGCGAGCTGCGCGAGGCGCGGCTGGTAGCCAATCCGGGATGTTATTCGACCGGCGCGCTGCTCGGGCTGCTGCCGCTCATTCGGCGTGACCTTATCGACCCATCGTCGATCGTAATCGACGCGAAGTCGGGCACCACTGGCGCTCGTCGTCAGGCTGCGGTCGAGCAGCTTTTCGCCGAGGTCAACGAGAATTTCCGCGCTTACAAGGTTGGCAATCATCGCCACACGCCGGAAATCGAGCAGGAGATCGGTTTCGCGCTGGGACGTGAGGTTGCGGTGATGTTCGTGCCGCACCTGCTGCCGGTTGCGCGCGGCATCTTGAGCTCGATTTTCATGCGGCCGCGCGCTGGCACGACCGAGCAGGACGTGCGCGCGGCTTTCGAGGCGAGCTTTGCCAAGTCGCGTTTCGTGCGGATTTTGAAGCCGGGCGAGCTGCCGGAATTGAAGAACGTGCGTGCGACCAACTTTTGCGAGGTTGCATTCGTGCTTGACCGGCGCTCGGGCACGTTGTGCGTCATTACGGCGATCGACAATCTCGGCAAGGGCGCGGCCGGCCAGGCGATCCAGAATCTGAACTTGATGCTGGGCTATGATGAGGCCGCGGGTCTGCTCGCGGTCGCCCCGGTGCCATAAGCAACAGCGCGTGCGCGCGACGGCGCGCGTCAAGAATTCCAGCGAATTGTGAGCGGACCCGAAGGCGCGTCCGCTCATGTCCCTTTTGCCTCGGACGAACTTGTTTCGGTCAGGCGAGATCAAACAGCAGGACCTCGGATTCGCTGGCGGCGCTGATTTCGAGCCGCGGCTCGTTTGTGATACGCGCCCCATCACCGTCCGTCAACGCCTTGCCGTTAAGGTTGACGGCGCCGCGCGCCATTTGCAGGTAGAGGCTGCGCCCGGGCGCCATGGCGAACTCCGTCCGGCCGCCGTGATCGATAATACCGGCATACATCCACGCGTCCTGATGAATTGTCACGGAACCGTCGCGGCCCTCTGGCGATCCGACCAGTCTGAGCCGTCCGCGCAGTTCGGCGTCGTCGAACGGCTTCTGCTCGTAGCCAGGGGCGGCCCCGCGCTCGCGCGGTGTGATCCAGATTTGCAGCAGATGGAGTGGGTCGGTGGCGGAGGGGTTGTACTCGCTGTGAATCACGCCCGTTCCCGCACTCATTCGTTGGACCTCGCCCGGCCGGATAATCGAGCCGTTGCCGAGGCTGTCGCGATGCTCGAGTGCGCCCGCGAGCACGTAGGTTACGATTTCCATGTCGCGATGCGGATGCGACGGGAAACCGCCGCGTGGCCCGATCCGATCGTCATTGATCACGCGCAGGCTCGAAAATCCCATCTCGTGCCGGTCGTAGTAATCGCCAAACGAGAATGAATGGCGGCTGTCGAGCCAACCCAGCGCCGTGTGTCCGCGTTCATCGGCTTTGCGAATCGTAATCATTGATTTTCTCCGTTTAAGCCTCACCGGCGGATCGAGAGATTATTATGCGGACGTCGTCGGTTCCTTGAATAGTAGCATCAGCCGAAAAGCTTGCAGCTCGCCGCGGGAGCGAATCCCGATGAAAAAGCCCCATCCCGCGGCCGTCGCCGCGACAGGGCTTTCACTTAGCGATGAAACCGCGCTTCGGGTCAGGCCGTGCGGCGCATCAACTCCAGGATGTCGTAACCGGTGATTGCCTTGCTCTTGAGCGACCAGTCCTTGAGTTCAGCGGCGTCAACCAGGCCGGCCTGCGCGCCCTTGGCGAGGTCCATCAGGGCGATCTTGATGGTGGCCTCGTCGATCATTTCGCCGCTCTTGGGATCGGCCATCGAACCGCCGCCCTTCTCATGATAGAGCCGGATGACGCGGCGGGCGTCCTCGACCTGATCCTTGCTTGGCGTGTAGCAGGCGTTACAGATCTCGGCCTGCTGCGGATGGATGACCCAGGTGCCGTCCATCCCGAGGTTGGCGGCGCCGGCGTTCTTCTCGCGCAGTCCGCGCTGTAATTCGGCGACGCGCTCGGGCGAGTCGTCCTTGCGCCACAGGCGCAGGTAGACGTTGTCGACCGCGTGCAGGCCAGCCGCCTTGGCCGCCACCACCATCGATTGTTTGGCGTAATGAAAATTCTGGTTCTGGTTTTCGACGATTTCGCGCACTCCGAGGTTGGCGGCGAAGTCGGCGATGCCAAAGACCAGTCCGCACATGCGGTCGGAGGCGGTTGCGATGGCGTAGGCGTTGACCAATGCCTGTGGTGTTTCGATCAGTGATTCGATTTGAATTTTAGAGGTCCAGCCGACGCGCTTTTCGAGTTCGTCGAGCAGCTTCGAGGTTTCGCGAATTTCCTCCGGCCCGCGCGTCTTCGGC
>JBOHWJ010000526.1:0-13911 GCA_050736495.1 Binataceae bacterium (SeqCode)
GGGCGTCGCTGTAGATCATCACGCAATCGCGATCGCGGGCGAGAGCGGGAACCATGCGCGCGAGCTTCCCGGGCAGCCAGGTGTCGTCGGCGTCGAGGAAGGCAACGTACTCGCCGCGTGAGACCGCGACGCCGATATTACGCGCTGCGGCCGGACCACGGCCGCCAGACTCCACCAGCGTGATACGGGCGCCGTAGCCGCCCACGATTTCAGCCGTGTCATCGGTCGAACCGTCGTCGACTACGATTAGCTCGACACCACCGTCAAACTCCTGCGCGAGCACGCTGTCTATCGCCTGCGCAATCGTTACCGCGCCATTGAAAACCGGGATTATGGCCGCGGCCATTGCTGGCTTCGGCTCAATCATTTGAAAGCAGTGTCGAGCGGTGCCGCGTCCAGTATTTCGGACCGGCCGCTCATGGTCGCGTAGATTTCGTCGGCCGTAATATTCCCCACGACCGCCCGGCCATCGAGATAGTTGATGGCGTAACCGGCCTCGCGCAGACGCAGCTCACAGAGGCGCCGCTGTTCCGCATTGTGCAAGGCGACGAACAGCGCCGGCCGAAAACGCCGGAGCGTCTGGCTCCCGCCGGCCAGGACCGCGGCCTCGGCGCCTTCCACGTCAATCTTGACCAGGTCTGGCGCCGGCATTCCGGCACAGACGTGGTCGAGCGTGACGGTCGGCACCTGGAGTTGCGCGCCAGCCGTTTCACACAGAGCGTTCTCGGTGCGCGGCCGGTCGAAGCTAAAACCCGCCAGTCCCGCTCGATCGCTCACCGCCGCTTCGATTACGGTCACGTTTGCGAGCGCGTTCATGCGCACATGGTCGAGCAGGTGGCGCGCTTCGTTTGGGCAAGGCTCGAAGGCAATCACGCGGCCATTGCCGCCGACCAGCCGCGAGAACGTCAGCGTGTAAAATCCCGCCTGCGCGCCGACGTCGTAAACGGTCATTCCCGGACGGATGAACCGTGCGATCGCGGCCTGTTTGTCCAGTTCGTAGGTCCCAAGCCAACATCCGTGATTTGCGCTGCCCGCGATCCATCGCAGCCCTCGCGCCGGTCCTCGCCGGATTTTCATAATGCTGGCCGGCGGCAGCAGCCGCAGCGGTATACGCAGCAAGCGTCCACGCATCGAGCCGCTATCGATCTTCGACCAGTTGAACGCCATCAGACGTAATCCCGCTGGCGGGTTTTTTCGGCCGCCGGAGCGTCAATGCCGCGCAGCGGTCCCAGTTCGCGGATTTTACGCTCGGCCTGCTCAATCACTTCATCCGTGGTGATGAGGCCGATACAAAGGTTATCGCGCGGGCAGGTTTCCAGCCGGCAGGTATGACACGGCACCCATTTGCGCAGCACGGTGTGGCGGGGTCCGTGCGGATACCACATCCCCGGAAAATCACGGCATGAGAAAATCGAGACGCATGGCACGCCGGCGGCGGCGGCTAGATGCTGCACGCCCGAGTCGTTGCAGATGACCAGCGCCGAGCGCTCCAGAACCGCCCACGACTCCCGGATAGTGCAGCGCCCGGCGAGGTTCAGCGCCGCGCCGCCGATGCTTTCGGCCACACCCGCGCAAATCGCGGCGTCGGACGTGCCGCCGACAATCGCGACAGCGAAGCCGCGGCGCGCCAGATGACAGCCGACTTCGCCAAAGCGTTCGGCCGGCCAGCGGTTGGGCGTGCGCTTGGCTCCAGGCGCCATCACCACCAGTGTCGCGCCAGCCAGTCCGGCCTCTGAGAGCATTTCGCCGGCGCGCCGACGCTCGTTCGCATCGATTGGCAGGGCGAATTCGGCGGCGCCGGGGATTCCCATACCGGCGACTAGCGCCAGCAGGCCCTCGACCTCGTTGGGGAAGGTCATTGATTCGGACTGCGCGCGGGCGGCAAACCCGATCGTCCGTAGGCGCCATCCCGCGGCCCATCGCGCTCCCGCCATCCGCGCCGTCAGCATGTTACGCAACTGGATGCCGAGGGGCGCTCCAACCGCGGGTAGTTCGATCCAGACGTCGAAACGGTGCCGGCGCAACTCGGTGAACATGCGCAGCCGCCCCCGGAAGTCGGCGATACCTTCCGAATGGTAGGTCAGCACCTCGTCGAACCAGCCGCTTTCTGAGAGAAAGTCGCTGGCGCCGATCGCACCGCTATGACCAGGCGAAGTCATCAGCGTAAAACGCGCATCCGTATAAGCCCGCCGGATTGCCAGCAGCGCCGGCAGCGCGCAAACCGTATCGCCGAGATTGCCAATTCGGTGCACGCAGACGCGCCCGGCGCGGCGTGGACGCCGCCGCGGCCACGCCAGCACACGCGCGACCTCGAGCAACCCGTTGCCCGCAGCCCGTAACGCCAGGGCTGCTCGCGCTTTGATCAAGGTGCCTGCCCCGATCGACACTTCATTGCGTCGTGTTGCCAATGACGCTTCACCGAAACCATCACACCGAAGGCTGAATCCAGCCTTTGGGCGTTGCCAGGCTCAAGTTTGCGCGCCGACGCGCGAGTTGCATCCTGGCGAGTTCCGCCAGCCACAGTTTGAGAACGGCCAGCGCCCAAATCCGTGACCAGTGAACGTGGTCTTTCAAGAAGCCATCCCACAGCTTCAACGCGCCGCTGGAATTGATAGCTTCACTGCCGGCCGCGCCCAGGATGGCGGGCAGCATATCGCGCCAGGTGGTTTTGAACCACGACTCCAACGGAAAACTGAAGCCCGCCTTCGGGCGGCGCGCTATTTCCGCCGGCAGTGCGCCACCGAGCGCCCGCGTCAGCATCGACTTCGGCCGCCCGCGAAACTTCCATGCCGGCGGAATGCGCAGCACGAACTCGACCAGCTCATGGTCGACCAGCGGGCAACGCACCTCGAGCGAATGCGCCATGCTCATCACGTCGGTGTCACGTAGAAGCTGGTTGTGCATGTAGGCGCGCAGCTCCAATAGCGAGACCGCGTTGGCCGGATCGGCGGATTTCGCCGGCACCAGTTTCTCGATGTAGTTCAGCGGATTGAATTCGCACCGTGCCGCCGCCGCAATGTCGGGCTCCATCAGCGCCACGATCTCGCTGTCGAGAAACAGGCCTCGTACCGCCATGTAGGCCGCCGCCAGCGACGGTTCGCGCCGGAAAAACGCCCGCAAACGGCCGGCCCGCGCGGCCTGATCGCCGCACGCCAGGAGCTTGTCGACCAGCCAGTTGGCGCGCGGCACCATCCGCACCGCCGAACCCGTGCGGCTGAGCGCCGGGATGCGCCAGAACGAGCTGTACCCGCCGAACAGTTCGTCGCCGCCGAGGCCCGACAGTGCCACCACCGTTCCCGCGTTCCGCGTGACCATCGAAACGAAATAGCTGTTGACGCCGTCGATAGAGGGTTGGTCGATCGATGCGATCAGGCGCGGCAGATGATCGGCCATCTCCACCGCCGTCATCTCGTGCTCGACCAATTCGGCGTCGAAGCGGCGCGCCGCCATACGCGCATAGCGGGCCTCGTCCATGCTGTCGTTCGGAAAGGTGATCGAATGGGCGCGAATCGGACCTGACGACGCCTCGCGCATCAGCGCCAGAATCGCGGTCGAATCCACTCCACCGGAGAGGAACAGCCCAATCGGCACGTCGCTCACCATGCGCATGCGCACCGATTCGGCCAGCAATTCATGCAAACGTTCGACCGTATCGTCGTATGATAACGATGAAACTTCGGCAACCGGCGCCTCCCAATAACGTCTGACGGTGAGCTCTTCGCCAGTAAATTCCAGGTAGCATCCGGGCTCCAGCGCCTTGACCGGCGCCAGGATAGACAGCGGAGCCGGCACCGAGCCGAGCGCCAGGTAGGCGTGGACGCCGCCTGCCGACAGTTCGCATTCGATCAACCCGCAAGCGAGAATCGCCTTGAGCTCGGAGGCAAAAACGAAACGGCCGCCCACGAAGGCGTAATACACCGGTTTCTCGCCCAGGCGATCGCGAGCCACCAGCATCCGTTGCGTGCGCGCGTCCCAGATGGCGAAGGCGAACATGCCGCGCAAACGCTTGAGCAATGCCTCGATGCCCCATTGCAGATAACCGCGCAGGATGACTTCGGTATCGGTGCCGGAGCAAAAGCGATGGCCCGCGGTTATCAGTTCGGCGCGCAGCGCGGCGAAGTTGTAGATTTCGCCGTTGAACGTGATCCAGGCCTTGCCCTCCTCAGCCGCCATCGGCTGATGGCCGGCGGGAGAACGGTCGATGATGGCAAGGCGGCGGTTGCCCAGCGCCGCAACCGGCCGCGAGCCTGGCGTGCCGATGAGCGCCACGCCTTCGTCGTCAGGTCCGCGATGGGTTTGCACGTCGACCATCGCGCCGATCGCCCGCTCAAGCGCCGCGCCGCAGCCGGCCGCGACAAATCCCGCTATGCCGCACACGATAGTTTTTCGGGCTCTTCCGCGACGCGAATGGCGTCTTCAGAAGGGCCAGAAGATCTCCGGGGAGTCCGTCTTTCGCGTTCCGCCCGGCGGCGTCTTGCGCAAGCCGAGAGGCGCGCGCGGAGGGCGCCGTTTGATGCGGCGGGTGGAGGTTCTCTTGAGGGAACCAGATCCCGAGCCGCCGTTCGCCTGCGGCGAATCGCCTTCATTGTCACTACTGGAGCTTGCCTTCGGCACGTTTCTCAATGGTGCAGATTGATTTCGACATGCGCCGGCCGTTCGATCGTGGTGAAAGGCGGCTCGCCCGCTGAGGCACGGGCATGCGCCTCGCGCCGGGCCAGATGAATCCGCGCGGTCCGGAACCATTCTCTTAACACCACAAAGGCACACAGGAGGGTGAGCGTGAGCAAGCCCGCGAGCATCGCGTTGTGGCGCGCGATGGGCTTGAAGTAGTGGTCGGGCACGACCGGCGGCTCGATCACCTTGAAGGCGAAGTTGGCCTGTACTTGGGCAAGCTTCTCGCGCTGGATTTGCCGCGCCATCAGTTCGTACAACTGTGTCTGCAACAAGGCATCGGGAGTGTTCTTGACCTCGTCTTCGAGCGAATGGGCGGCGGCCGCGGCGGTTTGCACCACTTCGCCGCGCAGTTTGTCGCGCAGGCTTTGCAGGTACAGCCCCAAGATGCGCTGCGCCACCGCCGGATGCGGGTCATCGAAATAAAGCGTCAGGTCGCCACTCTGATAGTCGTAGTCAGAGCTGAAACGCGAATTGATCAGTTCATGCAGTCTCCAGAAAGTATCGTCGTGGCCGCCGGCGGGGTCGAGCGTCGACACGAGGCCATAGCGCTTGACCAGGTCCACGCCGAACTGCGCGCTCTCCATGATCGCGATATAGCGCTGCGCAATGACGACGTTGTCGCCCGGTCCGGCGATGCCGAGCAATGCGGTCAGCCCGCCCATGCCGCCCCCCATCTGACCGAGCCCGCCACTTAAATCTCCGCTCTCCAGATCCTGACCCGGCGCAACCGGCGTGATGACGGCCCGCGCGCGATACCACTTGACGCTTTCATACTTGGTGTAACAACCGAAGGCGAGCGCCACGGCAATGGTCAACGCGCCAATCCACCATTTATGCACCCACAAAAGGTTCCAATAGTGCAGCATCTCGATCGTCGCCTGCTGCGACTCGGTGAGCTGCGTGGTATGGCCATAGCCATTGCCATGGACGGGCATTCCGACGGGCATGCGCTCCAAATGGTTATCGACAGTATTCATTGCAAACCGCCTCTGCGCCGTTCAACGCCAAACGATCGCGCCGGGGCCGGGTGTCAGGCCGAACGACAGTTGCAGCATCGCCCGCACCGAGTTTTGACTGACGTAATTGATATTGTTCACATACTCGATCGAAGTCCGCATCCGCATGTCGGCCAGCGCGCCGCCGAGCCGGTTAAGCTTGATCGGCAGCCGCAGCACGTCGAAGTTGAAACCCTCGCCACGCTCGGTGTCGGGTCCGGAGACCGGGCTGATGGGATCGCGGAATTCGTAGAAGCCATCGATCCCGAGTTTGTATTCGAGACTGATCCAGCGCTCGAAGGCGAGGTCGACCCGCTGCGCCCGCGGTCCCAGCGGATAGCCCATCATGGCGCTGTCGTAAGCCCAATAGAGTGAATCGTTATGGGTTGAATAATTGCGATCGAGCAACGCCCATTCCACCCGCATGTCGGTCAGGCCATCGCGCGTAAGCCGCGGCAGGTAGAATCCAAGCTGGTAGGACGGCGACTTGAAGGGCAGCTTGGGCCCGGTCTGATGGCCGAACGGCTGGTAGAAGTCCTCACCAAGGATTTCGCCGTAGATCTGTGTATAACGCAGACGCGGAATGCGCAGGCTTGCATAGGCGCTGACGCGCGTGTTGGTATTGCCGGCGCCGGGGTTGCCGGTGGCGAAGCCGGTCGCGCGGCCGAGAAAGCCCAACGCCGAGTAATCGTCGTTGCCGCTGCCACCAAAGTCGATGGTATGGGTGAAGCCGAATTCGAAATTCGGCAGCGGCTTGAAGCTGACGATTTCACCGTCGATCCATGGATGCGAAAAAGCCCGGTCGCTGTCGAGCTGGCCGATGAATAGCTGCCAGCGAAAAAGTCCCAGGTAACGCAGGACACCGGGCAGATGGCTGGGATGAACGTTCTGCAAACGCAGGGCGGGAAAGGCCGAAGCATTGTTGCTCTGCGAAAGCTGGCCGAAATGACCCACCCCCCACTGCATCTCCTCGTTGCCGAACGACAGCGCGACGTTGCCGAGGCTCGCGACCACGGCGCCGGCCACGATGCGGTCACGGTCGGGCGCATGCGGGTCATGCTGTAACGGACCAGCCAGCGCGCCATCGGCGTACCCGGTCAAAAAACCTCCCACGCCGGCCCATCCCGACCAGATGGCGGCGCCGTTGTTGCCGTTGTCGGTGGGCAACGCGTCGTGGTTCGGCAACAGCGGAGTCGGCTCCGCCACCGTCACCGGATGCGCGCCCTCCATGTAGAATTTCCGCCGTTCGCCCGCGGCGTAGACATATTGTAGTTGCATCCGCTCGACCGGCCGCACCATCGTCGGCAGGCCGTCTTCTTCATTGCGCTGAAGCCAGTCGATTTCCTGCGCCAGTTGCTCGCGCAAGACGTTGACGTTGGCCTCGGCGAGCGGATTCGGAGTGTCGCGCTGTTGCGCCAGGTTGTGCCGCGCCTCGATCGTAAGCCGCGCCGCCTCGACCCGGCTTATCGGCTTGATCTCGGGCAAGTAGGAGTCGAGCACGCCGAGGCCGTTGAGCGTGTCGAGTTCGTCGTAGATAGGGCTGTCAAGCGGGATGTACACCACGTAGGTCGAGGCTTGCGCCGCCGCGACGGCAAACAATGACACGGCCAACACCGCCACGACCGCTCCGCTGGCTGCTCGACGCCAGGATCTGTGCACACGATTCATCTCGGCCACCGCGACGGGCTTTGTTGCTGACGGCTCAAGGCGATCCCGCGCTGGCGCCGAATCTCGACAAGCTGGGCCAGCGGATCCTCCGGATGGAGAATAACGGGCTGCGCCAACGCGGGCCGGGGCTTGAATTTCACCAGTCGCCGCGCCATCCGCGCATGGGTGGGCCCGTCCAGCAGATAGGTCAAAAGGACTTTGCGGACGTATTGCCGGGTTTCAGCGTAAGGCGGAATGCCATGGTATTTCTCGACCGTCCCTTCACCGGCGTTATAGGCGGCAATCATTTCCGGGAGGCTGATCGAAGGATCATGCTGGTCGTGTTGCCACTGCTTCAGATGGCTTAAAAAACGCGCGGCGCCAAGCGTATTCTCGATCGGATCGAACGGATCCTCGACGCCGAAACGCGCCGCCGTCGCCGGCATCAACTGCATCAGACCCTCGGCGCCCTTGGGCGACACCGCATCGGGATTGTCTGCCGATTCGACCTGTGCGATAGCGGCGAGCAGCGACGGATCGAGGCCATACAAACGCGCCGCCGCCGCCAGCATCCGCCGCGTCTCGATCGTCCGCGCGGACCCATCTCGCCATTGCTGCGCGCGGCCGGAAGTGGGCACCAGTACGGCGATGGCGGACGCCAGGGCCAGCATCAACCGAAGTGCGCGCCGGGCCTCTGGTCTGGTCACGCGTGAATATCCTTAGAGTCCCGCCGCCAAAGCGAAGATCGCCAGCGATTGCGCGGTCGACGCCACAATCTGGGCGACATTGCTATACAATTTCACGTTATCCTTGTAGATGAGTTTCTGTGGCACGAAGACGGTGTCGCCGGGCTCGAGGTGCCGCGACATCAGGCCGCCCGAAATTCGCGGCAGCAGCGGGAACATGAAGCCGCGCGAGCTGTTCTTGATACCCGCCTCGGTCATGATCGCGCCGTCAGCCCTCACTACGAAGATATGGTCGGTGTCGGCGCCCTCGCTGGGTCCGCCAGCGCGCTCGAGGTAGTCACGCACGGTGAGGTCGGCCTGATAGACGATCGCGTTGGGGCTGTACACCTGGCCGAGCACGTTGACCGAGGCCGGCCGACGCGGCACCTCCAGCGTATCCTGGTCTTCGAGCACGATATTGTCGGGCGATTGCGCCAGTTGGTCGAGCGCCCGCAGATGGATCACCAGGCGTCCCTGCGCCTGCATGTCCTGATTCCGCTCGAGCATTTTCTGCAACATTCCGGCGCTTTTCGGATCCATCGCGGTGCTCTTGTCTTCGCCGAGGCTCGCCGGTTTCAACTCGTAACGCGCGAGTGCGTCCTGCAATTGCTGGCGCGCCTGGTCAAGTCGTGTCTTCTCAACCTCCTTGATCGATTGGCGAATGAAAATCGCGCCCGGCGGATAGGCGTCGGGCAGGAGGCCGCCGCTGCGTTCGAGCAGTGAGGCGAGCCGCTCGCCCTCGTGAATCGTGTAGGGACCGGGCCGCAGCACCTGGCCTTTGACCTGTACTACCCACGGCAGATGCCAGTCGGTGGCGGTACGCACGAAGAGCTGATCGTTGGGCTTGAGCTCGGGATTACTGGCGTCGCCGCCGGCCAGCGCCAGGCGCAGATTAAGGTCCTCGTAGGTATGGCTGGTGCGCGCGCCATTGACTACCTGGGTACGCGCCAGTTCGGCTTTGGCCTGGTAGGCGTCGTCCTTGAGTCCGCCGGCAAGATAGATCAGGTCGCTCACGCGCATGCCGCGGTCGAGCACGTAGAAGCCCGGATTGCGCACCTCGCCGAAAACCTGCACGGTCGGCAGATCCTTGATCTGGTCTTCATTGAAAACGGTCAGCGTATCCTGCGAATTAAGCTGCAAATCGGCGGGACTGTTGAGGTTCTCGGCCAGCGCATCGCCGAGGTCGACCGGCACCAGCCGTATTGCCTTCTCGGCCCCAGCCAGGCGCTTCACCAGCGCGTAGCGAAAGAAAGTCCGCGGCGCGACACCTTCGGCGGCGCGTACCAGGTCGGCCACGCGCATCCCAGGATACCACTGGTAGCTGCCCGGCCGGTTGACGTTGCCGCGCACCATCACAACATCCTTTTGTTCGGGCAACACTGGGTAAATCTTTACCAGGTCGCCGTCTTCGACCATGAAGTGGTGCGAGCGCACGTCGTTCAGGTCAACGTCGAGCGCGATACGGCGCTCGTGGGCCTGCACGCGCTCGACTTGTACGCGCTGCGAATAGCCGAACGCGCTGATGCCGCCGGCCAGCTTGAGCACGTCCTGCAGGGTCTCGCCGTTACGGTTGAGTTCGTAAATCGCGGGCCGCTTGACGTCGCCCGCGATGCCTGTGACCGGTCCGATCACTGGCACGAAGATCACGTCGCCGGGCTCCAGCCGAACGTCAGCCGAGGTGTCGCCGCGGAGCAGCATGCGGTAGAGGTCGACGTTCTTGATCGTGCGATCGCCGCGGCGGATCTCGATCCTACGCAAGCTGCCGACCTTGTTGATACCACCCGATGCCGCCAGTGCGTTGGACACGCGTGAGAGCGCGCTTACGGTATATGCGCCGGGCTGCTGGACCTCGCCAATCACGAAAACCTGGATAGTGCGCAGGCGCCCCATCGTGACGTCGACCTTGACTCCCGTGATCTGCTCGCCGCGATCCTCGATCAACTTGCGCGCCTGCTGGAAAGTCAGACCGGCAACCTGCAGCGGTCCGATTTGCGGAATCAGCACGCTGCCGTCACGTTGCACGGTAAGATCGAGCTTATCGTTGATGCGCCCCCAGATGAGCACGTTAATCTCGTCGCCGGGTCCGATGATGTAGTCGTTTCCAACCGGCACGTTCTCGACCGGGGCGAAGGTCGAGACGCGCGAATCGAAGAGCGAATAACCAAACTGCGTAAGTTCGAGCGAAGTCGGCGTGCGCGGCGCCGCGCCTGAATCGAGCGCATGAAAGGCGCGCTCGATCGAAGAGGGCCTGACCTCGGCCCCGTTCTGCCCCGGATAGACACGTTGCCCCGCGGTCTCGCTCCGCGTCTCGGGCGACGGCGACGCTCCCGGGCCGCTTAATTGCGTACAACTCTTCAACTGCGCGATCTGCCCCGGCGTGAGGCTCAGACCCAGCGAGCGCGCGATGGACACGGTGTCGTCAGGTGACAATTGCTTGGCGGCGAAGCGCAGGCAAAGCTGTTGCAACTCATCGGGCGAGAGCGACCCGGAAGAATATTGGTTTTTGAGCCCGGCGAGTTCCGCCGGCGACAAACCAAGTTTACTCGCAACCGCGGCCGCGTCAGCGGGGCTGCCAAGTCCGGATGCGGTTCCGGCCGCGTTCAGCGAAGTCCCGCTACCCAGGCCGGTAGTCGCGTCACTGCCACCGCCGAAGCCGGGAGCGTTGCTGGGCTGCAAACCCTGCTGCGCCGGCTGCTGACCGCCGAGTTGTCCCAAGGGTTGCGTGGACATCGATGGCGACGGCGATGGCTGCCCGAGACCGCCTTGGTCCTGGTTCTGGTCTTGGGCAAAAGCCACTGTCGCCATGAGCAGTACAGTCGCAATCACGATCAGCAAACGCTTGCCGTGCAAAATTCTTTTGCCGTCAATCGTATTCATTGCTGAATCAATTCGCCGCACGGCGCGTTTGATACCGCTTTGACGCGTAACAATTTCGAGTGGCGCGCCGGCATCGGCCTTTCGGCAACGACCCCCTCTGTTGTTGGTTAATATTAACGAGAATTTTGTACGGAGTGTTAGAGAGTGTAAGCTATCGAAAAGGTAAATTTGGGAACGCGTCCGCCAATCCGCTATCGCGGGCTTTCCGTGTCACAATCTGGTATATGGCACGTTAGACCCCCAACTCCCGCCCACATCTGCGAATCTTCGGTACAAGAGCCGCTAACGTCCGTATGTTAGGATATCGCACCGCTTTAAGGCAACTAGTTATTCTTTAATCACTTAATTTATCGTGAACCAATCAAGTCGATGCCTGCTTGCTGTAATCTTGTGATCTGCGGCGGGTTTGCGAGTTTCATGAGCTACAAAGATATGGCTGAGACACACCAAGGCACCCTTCTCGGATAGCCTGGTGATTGCGTCGCACGCGATATGATCCGTACACCGCTTCGTCCTCGATTACCGATCGGATAATCGCTGGTAACGCCTGGCTTCATTCGAACGCAACAGTCCGGCGCAACCTACGTCGTCATGAGCATCAGTGATGAATTGATCCTAATTCGAGGGAAAATCGGGTTGCAGAACGGACACAGGCGAAAAACTACCGGCCTAAGCCCCGTAAAGGGCACTCTGCTCGCGCAGTTCCACGTCCTGTTTGAGCGGTTTTCCGCCCGGCCCGAGAAGGATGAGCCGTCGTTCGGGCCCATTGAAACTGACTGTCTCTCCACCGCGAAACTGCCACTGGAGATGGGACTTGCAGGGCGGCATGGACGCCGTCGCGCCACCTTCGCCGGGACGGCCGAACGCTTGCAGAAGCTCATTGTAGAGAGTGGCTGTGGAGCTCGCCGAGAATCGCGCCATCACTAGCTGCATACCGCCACGATAGGTGAACTCATAGACGACACTGTCGTAATGCACGCCGGCGTCACCGATGTTGGATAGCAACAGCGCTTCGGCACCATACGGGCTGGTCTGCGGCTGGGCACCCGGGAACCGCGTCCGCACATCGTAATAGGAATCGCCGAAACTGACGCCATGGAAGGAATCGAATCCGCCGTCGCTCCAAAGCCCGAGGTGATGCATGGTCGCGCAGCCGCCGAACATCGCCAGAGCGGCCATCAGCGCCAGCGTCGACATAACCCGCGAAGTGACCGGGAGCGGGCGAATGCGGCGGCTAATGCGGCGAGGATAAATTGTCACGATCGGTATGCGGCGACCTCGGGATATGCGACCGCGCTCTTGAAGATTGACCTCGCGCAAAGCGGTTCAGGAGTATCTGGTCACCGCCGCGGCGGAGAGCACGACGCGCAGGCCGGTCGCCTCGATCGTGCTTAGCAGGATCGCGACACGTTCGGCGCCTGAAAGATAGCGCTCGAATACCGCTTCAAAGCCGCGAAACGGACCCGCCACCACGCGCACGCGATCGCCGCTACCAAAGCATTCCCCTTCGATTTTGACCACGCCGTTTTCGCCGCGGCACTTGATTTCGTCGATGACTTGGAGCGGCACGGCGAACGGATCGCGGCCGGCCGAGACCAGTCCCCGTACGCCCGGCAGGTACTTCACGTCGAAGTATTTCTTATGCAGTTCGAAGCGCGCGAAGATGTAGCAGGGAAACAACGGCACGATCGACCAGACGAGCCGGCCCCAGCGCGGCATGCGCGCTTCGAGCAGGGGCAGGAATACCTCCGGCACCGTCGCCACGAGTTGATCGCGCACCCAGCGCTCCTTGCCTGGCTTGGTACGCACCAGGTACCAATTCATTTCGCTCGGCTCCGTTCGTGTCATGCAATTTGCCGGCGCTCGAGAGGAATGGTCGAATCGATTGTGGTTTTTTACGGTCATCGCAACAGGCTTCGCTTCTGCGTATCGCCGATTTTGCTGATTGCTTCGCAACCAGATTAACCGTGCGCCGTCACCGCGCGCCCATTTAGCGATAAACCGACCATCGTCGTGGCAGCGGGATTCAAATCTCTTCCCACTTTATTGCGACCGCCGTCCAATCAAGTTGCATTCGCCAACTCGCGATGTCAAGAAAGCAAACTGGAAGCAAAGCCGCGGCCAGCGCGATGCGATTAGTCTTTGCCGCTCTTTGTTTAGCATCGCCACAGAGTACCAACGATGTGGGCTCGGACCAGCCAGAAATAACCCGCCCAGGGTGGACTTGGCGAATAACACGATCGTCGCGATTTAATCCCTCCATTCGCCTGCGAACCGCCGGATGCTCCAAATCCCGGACCAGCGCGGATCGACAGTATCGATGCGCCCTCGTAGAGGGCTGTCCGCTAATCTCGCGGCAGGCCGCTCGCGTTTACCTGCCGGGAATCGGCACGAACGCGCAACATGGCGAAGTCACCAACCACAACCATCGAGGCGTGGCGCGGACTCGTCAGGCTTCGGCCAAATCCTGCGCCAGTGCGGCGGCCAAGGGACCGCTGATAGTGGCGGAAGCCGAGAGCTGTGGATGCTTTATCTCGATTACGGCTTTGCCGGCGTCGGCCAGTGCGAGAAATTCGGAAGAGTCGAGACCGCCGAGCGGAAACCGCACAAACTGAACCGCGCTCACCCGCTCCTCCGACATCTGGCGCGAATCGAAACGGGCTGGCTCGCGGCGACGATCAAGACAGACGAAGAGATTGCGTTCGAAGCCGACCAGCGCACGCAAGGCGGCGTCGCGTGTCGGTGTATCGTATTCAAGCAGCATCGTCGCGGCTAACTCGCCAGGCCGCGGCAGCAGTTCGTTGTAGGTGTCGATCTCATACTGGATGGCATTCTCGGCGATCAGCCGTTCGCTGCGAATCATTTCCTGCACCTGGTACCAGACCGTCCTCGCGTTCTCGAACAGGAGCGTGATATGGTCGCCGACCGCAAGCCGATGTCGATCTTTCTCGACCATGAAGAGCGGCCGCAGGAGCGGGCGCAGAATCTCGTAC
>JBOHWJ010000527.1:0-3448 GCA_050736495.1 Binataceae bacterium (SeqCode)
GCTTTGGCGCCCTCCATCTGATGGTCAACAACGTCGGCATCGCGATCGGCGGGTCGCTGCTCAACACCACCATCGAGCAGTTCGACCGCATGTTCGAAGTCAACCTGCGCAGCCATTTCCTGACTATGCGCTATGCGGTGCCCGAGATGGTGAAGGCGGGCGGCGGCGCGATTGTCAACGTTTCGTCGCTCTCGGCGGTTATCGCCGGCGCCGGAATTTCATACGAAGCGACCAAGGCCGCGTTGCTTGGGCTGTCGCGATCGGTCGCCGTACGTCACGCGCGCGACAATATCCGCGTCAACACCATCCTGCCCGGACTTATCAACTCCTCGATGGTGCGGCGGGAAATCGGCGACCGCGAGGCGCGCGTGGCGCCGCGCATCCCGATGGGGCGGCAGGGAACGCCGTGGGAAATTGCCAAGGCGATCGTCTTCCTGCTCTCGGACGACGCGTCCTATGTCACCGGCACACAACTGGTCGTTGACGGTGGTTTGTGGGCAGGCGAAGGGGTGAGGCGCCGTGCGCAAGGTTAAGGTCGGCTATCAACTCGACTTCCGCAATCCGCCCAATTCCGGGCGGAGTTTTGCGGAGTTGTATCGCGCGTCTTTTCACCAGGCCGAACGCGCCGACGAACTCGGCTTCGATTCACTCTGGCTCACCGAGCATCATTTCACGGACGACGGCTACCTGCCCGCGATGATGCCGATGGCGGCGGCGCTAGCCGCGCGCACCCGACATTTGACCATCGGCACGTTTGTGCTGCTCGCGCCGTTCCATCACCCGCTCAAACTTGCTGAAGACGCGGCAGTGACGGACGTTATCGCCAACGGGCGGCTGCGCCTCGGTCTCGGGCTGGGCTATCGCCAGGAGGAGTTCGACGGTTTCGCTATCCCGAAGAACGAGCGCCTGGGCCGCACGCTTGAAACGGTCGAGATAATGCGCCGGGCGTGGACCGGTGAACGGTTCGACTTCGACGGCAAGTACTTTCACCTGCGTGGCATTCGCGTACTGCCGCGCCCCGCGAGCGAGCCTCATCCGGAACTGCTGTGGGGCGCCGGCATGCCCAAGGCCATCCAGCGCGCGGCGCGGTTCGACATGGGCTTCGCATGCGTCGGCGGACGACGCGAGATGGCGATTTATCTCGACGCGCTGAGGGCCGCGGGCAAGGATCCCGCGCGCTACAGCATCATCGCGACCCGCGTCGTCCATATCGCCGACAACGAGGAGCAGGCCTGGCGCGAAGCAGGTCCCGGCCTGATGTACCAGGCGGAACTTTACGCGAAATGGATCGCCGCCGGTTATGGCCGTGACCCCGCCAAGACCATGATCCGGCCCGACCCGGAGCGGCTCAAGCGGACCGCTGTGCTCGGATCGGTCGAGGCTGTGCGCAAGAAGATCGAGCGGATTCTCGACGAGGCGCCGATGACGGAACTGATTTTCGACAGCCTGCTGCCCGGTATCGACCCGGCCAAGGCGAAACGCACGCTCGAACTATTTGCCCGCGAGATTCTGCCGGAAATCAAACGCGGCAACTGAACCAGAGCCGCAAAAGGAAGATCGCCGTGAAATTTTTCACCTTTGCCACGAGTCCCTACGCACGCAAGGTCCGGATGATCCTCGACTACAAGGGCGTCGGCTACGAACCGGTGGAACGCTGCTATTCGCTCGACCGCAAGGCGGATCTCAAGGCGGCGAGCAAACGCGCGGAAGTGCCGGTGATCGTGCTCGACGACGGCCGTATCATCGCTGACTCGACCATCATCTGCGAGTATATCGAGCAGGTTAATCCTGATCCCCCGGTATATCCGCGAGACCCCTACGAGCGTGCGCGCGCGCGTTTCCTCGAAGACCTATGCGATCGCGCATTCGACGCGATCGCCTTTGGCTATTTTCTCGCCGTTGTGCGCAAGGACGCGCCCGAAGCGCCGGCGATGCAGGCCGCGGCCAAAGATGAATTCCGCGCGCTGCTCGAAGTGCTGGAGCGTGAACTTGGCGGACACGACTACCTATGCGGCGGCGCGGTCAGCGTTGCCGATTTCGCCGCCATCTGTCATGTGCCGATGGCGCGCGCCGTGGGAATAGAGCTGGCGCAGTTGCCGGCTCTCGCCGCATGGACGGCGCGGATGCGCAAGCTGCCGATGGTGTCAGCCGACATCCATCGTGCCGCCGAGGCGATGGCCGCCGGTAATATAGCCGAGGAATTCGAGGGACCCGACGGCCGTGTCCACTGGCGCGACAGCCGCCTGGAATGGCCTGTCCGCCATGGGTTTATCGACCTCGTCGCGCGTGAGTTCCACAGTGGCAAGATGATGTTCCCGCCCGACGCGTCATGATCATTCAGCCGTGATCATAGTCGCGCCGGTCAGTGGTAATTGCCGGGGTAATTGCCGAACTGCTAATCGAAGGCGGCCGCGATGGTGACGTCTTTCACTCGGTGCGCCGTGCCGCCATATCGTGCTAAAAGGAATCAGACCCTGCAAGGAGACTAGTAGCGCCTATGTCGATAGACTACATCCCGCGCACGCGCGAACTCTATCGCGCTTTTACGCCCTATCGATGGGTGGTGAACCAGGACACACCGCCGTGGACACCGCTTAGGAAACCTATCGCGCAAAGCAGGATCGCCTTGATGAGTTCGGGCGGAATACTCTATCGCGATCAGCCGCGGTTCCATCGCGAGGACGCGAGCTACCGCCTGATTCCGCGGGATGCCACGCAGGCGGACCTCGACGTTTGGCATTTCGGCTACCCGACCAAAGACGCCAAGTCTGATCACAATTGCGTCTTTCCGCTGGCGCGCATGCGCGAGCTCCAGGACGAGGGTGTTATCGGTGAGCTATCCGATCCCGCCTACAGCTTCATGGGCGGCGTCTATTCGTCGCGCAAAGTGCGCGAGGAGCTCGCGCCGAAGATCGTTGATGAGCTCGAGCGGGCGCACGTCGACGCCTTTTACCTGGTACCCGCTTGACCCGTGTGCCATCAGTCCGTTGGACTGATCGCGCGCGAAGTTGAAGCGGCCGGTATTCCAACGCTGTGCATGACCTCGGCCCGGGACATCACGCAGGCGGTGAATCCACCGCGTGCGGTGTTCGTAAATTTTCCGCTCGGCCATCAGACCGGCAAACCAAATCAGCCCGGCCTGCAGCGCCAGATCGTGCGCAACGCGATGCGCGCGTTTGAAACCATCGATGGTCCGGGCACCATCGTTGAATTGCCCTACGTATGGGATCCCGACGATCGGCGCTGGGAGGAGACCGATTATACCGACGGGTTTCTGCCGCCGCAGCCGGCCAAAGATGAGGCCGACCAGGAAGAAGCCGAACGACACGGTAAGTTCGCCGCCGAAAACGCCAAGTAAGCGGCCTGGACTGGCCCGGCCCTTATGGTCAGCCTCGAACCGCACGCCGTCGGTCGTTTGGCGAGGGAAGGAGAATGACGTGATCTGGCT
>JBOHWJ010000528.1:0-4022 GCA_050736495.1 Binataceae bacterium (SeqCode)
CGATCAATGTGCCCACTTCGCGCGCGGGATCAAGCGCCGCGCGGATCGTGTCAGGTTCGCATCCGGGCGCTATAATCACGCTGATACCGGCGCGCGCGGCCTGGCGCGCCGCTTTGAGCTTAGTCGCCATGCCACCGCTGCCGAGCGGTCCCGCGCTTTCGGCGACCAACCCGCGCATCCCTGCCTCGGGGTCGGTTATCAGCGGAATCAGGCGCGCGTCGGTGCGTTTGCGTGGATCGCCGGTCAGCACACCGGCCACGTCGCTCAGGATCACGAGCAGTTGCGCCTGGATCATCCCCGCGACCAGCGACGACAGCACGTCGTTGTCGCCCATCCGGATTTCTTCGACCGCGACCGTGTCGTTCTCATTGATAATCGGGACGACGCCGGCGGCCAGCAGCGCCTGCATCGTGTGGACGGCATTGTTGCGCCGTTTGCGTTCGGCAAGGTCCTGATGGGTGAGCAGGAGCTGCGCGACGGTGCGCCCGTGTTCGCCGAAAGACTTCGCCCATTGGCGCATGAGCTCAATCTGGCCGGTGGCGGCGGCGGCCTGACGGTCCGCGATACTCGCGCCGCGAAGACGGCCGAGCTGCGCCCGACCCGCCGCTATCGCGCCCGAAGTCACCAGTACGATCTCTCGTCCGGCATGGACGATCGTGTCGATTTGCGCGGCCAGATTGTCGATTACGTCGACGCGGAGCCCGCCCGCGTCGGACAGCACCGCGCTGCCGACCTTTACCACCAGCCGTCTGACCGGGCCGATGATATCGGGCTTGTAACTCACCTGAGGCATTCGGCGCGAGACTCCGGTGCGGCACGCAACTGCCGCGCGATTTCCGCGACCAGCGGATCGAGCCCGATGCGCTTGTCGGCCGATATGACGAAGACCTGAAGGCCCGCGTGAGACCGCATCGCGCGCGCCGCCTCCGCGGCTTCGGCGGGCGTCACCAGGTCGACTTTATTGAGCGCGACCAGGGCGGGGCGCTCAAGCATCGCCGCATCGAACGCTTCGACCTCGTGGCGCACCGTATCGAAATCATGCTCGGGGCCGGCGCCGAGGTCGAGCACGAAAATCAGCACGCGGGTGCGTTTCAGATGCCGCAGGAAACGAATACCGAGGCCGTGCCCAAGGTGCGCCCCTTCGATAAGTCCGGGTATATCGGCAAGGTTAAAGGCCTCTTCGGGCGAGACGTGCACGCGCCCGATATTCGGCGTGAGCGTGGTGAAAGGATAGGAGGCAATCCTGGGGCGGGCGGCGCTGATTGCCGCCAGCAGCGTCGACTTACCGGCATTGGGCAGGCCGACCAGACCGGCCTCCGCGACCAGCCGCAATTCAATCCGCACCCAGCGCTGATCACCCGCGGTTCCGGGCGTCGCGATCCGCGGCGCGCGCCGCGTCGAGGTGACGAAATGCATATTGCCAAGGCCGCCGCGGCCGGCCTTGGCAATGACGGCGCGTTCGTTGGGCAAGACCAGGTCGGCGAGCAGTTCGCCGCTCTCCTCGTCGAACACCATCGTGCCCGGTGGCACCTTGATAACAAGATCGTCGCCTTTGTGCCCGTATTGCTGTTTACCGCGGCCGGGTTCGCCGTCGCGCGCGATCAGGCGCGGGCGGTACTTGAAGTCGAGCAGGGTCGACATGCCTTCGTCGACCTCGAAAATGACCTCGCCGCCACGGCCGCCGTCGCCACCGGCGGGACCGCCGAAAGGCCGATATTTTTCGCGCAGAAACGCGATTGCGCCGTCACCGCCCTTGCCGGCGTGCATGTAGACCCTGGCCTCGTCGATAAATCTCATTGGTGAGAGAGATTGTGACGGCCCCGCGTGTCACTTGACCTTGCGTCTTTCCGTGTAGTCGTCAGAGGCACAACTCCGCGACCATACGCAACGCCTCGGGCTGCGACGTCCCGATTAGGAGCGTGGTTATCGGCGACGCTTTCCAGCGATCGAGCTGATCCTTGATGCGTTCGCGCGGGCCGACCAGCGCAACCTCGTCGACCAGTTCGTTGGGCACCGCCGCGATCGCTTCGTTCTTCCGGCCCGAGAGATAAAGATCCTGGAGCTTGGTCGCGAGGTCCTCGTAACCGAAATTACGCACGTAACTGTTATAGAAATTCTTGTTACGCGCACCCATCCCGCCGATATAGAGTGCGAGGTTCGCCTTGATTGGTGCGCGGCATTTTTCGAGGTCGCCGCCGGCCACGCAGGTCACGAACGGTGCGAAATCGAAATCCTGAAGACTCTTGCCGCCACCCGCCTTCACAAAGCCAGCATCGAGATGGGGCTTGTAGAGCTGGTCGTACCACGCCGGACTCATCCACACCGGCAGCAGGCCGTCGGCCAATTCGGCGCTGAGCTCAATTCCCTTCGGCGATATCGAGGCGGTGTAAATCTTGATGTCAGGGCGGCCGTGCAGAATCGATTTGAGCGGCTTCCCCAATCCGCTCGCGCCCGGCCCGCGATAAGGAATCTGGTATTCTTTGCCGTCGAAGGAGAGCGGTTCCTCGCGCGCGAGAATCTTGCGCAGGATCGCAATGTACTCGCGATAGCGTTGTAGCGGTTTGCCGTAGGGCACGCCGTGCCAGCCTTCGACCACCTGCGGATTTGAGGGGCCCAGGCCGATGATGAAGCGGCCGCCGGAAAGTCCGTCGAGCGTCATCGCGGTCATCGCCGCCATCGCGGGCGTGCGCGCGTGCATCTGCATGATGCCGGCGCCGAGCTTGATTTTGCTGGTACGCGCACCGACCCAGGCGAGAAAGGTAATGACGTCGGAGCCGTAGGCCTCGCCGGACCATACGGAGTCGAAGCCGAGCCGCTCGGCCTCGAGGATGAGATTCATCGTGTCGGGCATCCGCGGCCCTGAATATCCGGTCACCAAGCCTAAGCGCATCGCAATTCCTCCCTCACCCGACGTGCTGCAAATATGTGAACGATCCTGGTGGCTCCATTCTTAGTCAACACGCTAAGTATATCGCCGGACACAAAAAAGCCCCACGGCCTGCCGCGGGGCTTTGTGGTCACGATTCGAGGAGTCCTAATCCACGCCCGCTTGCTGCGCTCCGCCGGATTCGGCCGTCGGCGCGGCGGACTTGGTCACGGTTTCGCCAACCGGCTCGACATTGACGCGATGTTTGACGCGGCGGAAGGTTTCGTACTGAACCACGCCGTCGACTTTCGCATAAATTGTGAAATCGCGGCCCATCCCCACATTGCGCCCCGGATGAACCCGGGTGCCGAGTTGGCGGACGAGGATGTTGCCGGCTGTAACGGTCTGGCCGGCGTAGATCTTGATGCCGCGGCGTTGTCCCGGACTGTCGCGCCCGTTGCGCGTTGAGCCTTGCCCTTTTTTATGCGCCACGACTGATATCCTCCGAATCTGTGCGGTCACCGCGATTGGCGGCGGTCATGCTTCGCCTGTCTGCGCGGGGAGTGCCTCCGCGCCGCCGCTGCTGATCTCCCCGATCCGCAACACGGTCAGTTCCTGGCGATGGCCCCGCTTGCGGCGATAGTTTTTGCGCTTCTTCTTCTTGAAGACGAGCACCTTGGTGCCGCGCGGCTGCTGCATTATCTTCGCGCGCACTGAGGCGTTGGGCACGGTCGGCGTTCCGATCGCGGAGGCGTCGCCATCGCCGATCGCGAGCACTTCGGTCAACGATATTTC
This sequence comes from Binataceae bacterium (SeqCode), assembly GCA_050736495.1. GTDB lineage: Bacteria > Desulfobacterota > Binatia > Binatales > Binataceae > JBOHWJ01. Next base: position 3,662 of record JBOHWJ010000528.1, read on the forward strand.
AGCGCCGACGTCGCCCGGAATACGTTCGACCACGATCTGGTCGCCGGTGCCAACGCGGTACTGCTTCCCGCCAGTTTTTACGATTGCGAACATGGAGAAACCGGAACAATCCTATCTACCGGAGCGACCGCCCGGTGTCAACGCGCGCAGCGTCCCGATTCGGACAGTACCCACGCTTCGGGGTGGTCTGATTACAAATCAAGGAGGTTCAGCAATGGCAAGCTGCTCCGGAAAGAGAAAGTCAGCGGCAACATGTAACAGCGAGGTCTACTGCTGCAAGAAATGTATGAGCGTTGGCTGCGATCAGGCTGAGGCCGCTGAATGCTCAAACCAGGGATTTCAGTTCGGCACTTGTGTGAAG
>JBOHWJ010000529.1:0-9793 GCA_050736495.1 Binataceae bacterium (SeqCode)
CGATATAAAAACGCCCGCAGGAGGAGCCCATGCATGTAGGTTATGGATTGGTTTTTCAAAACCCGAACAACCAGATGTCCGACCGCGACGTCTGGCGCAACGAGATTCGGTTGGCCGAGATGGCGGAGCCGTTCGGCTTCGACTCGATTTGGTCGATCGAGCATCATTTCGACGACTACACGATGTGCCCCGACCCCGTGCAGTTTCTCACCTATATGGCGGGCAAGACCAAGCGAGCGAAGCTCGGCTCGATGGTGGTGGTGCTGCCATGGCACGATCCGATTCGCGTAGCCGAGCAGGCGTCGATGCTCGACCACGTATCCGACGGCCGTTTCATTCTCGGCATCGGACGAGGGCTGGCGCCGATTGAATACAACGGCTTTCGGATCGATCAGAACGAGGGACGGAATCTGTTCGTCGAGTACGCCGAGTTGGTTATCAACGCGCTCGAAAAAGGTTACATGGAAGGAGGCTCGTTCACCCGACAGCCGCGCCGCGAAATCCGCCCGTTCCCGTTCAAGTCGTTCAAGGGGCGCACATATGCGGCGGCAGTTTCGCCCGAGTCGATGCCGATCATGGCGAAGCTCGGCGTAGGGTTGTTGGTGATTCCGCAAAAGCCGTGGGACGCGGTAAAAAAGGATTTCGAGGTTTACCACAAGGTCTGGCGCGAGGTTAACGGCACGGCGCCGGCACCCAAGCCGCTAAGCGGTGGGTTCGTTTTTGTCGACGAAAACAAGGATCGCGCCGAGGAGCAGGCGATGAAGTGGCTCTCCGCGAACTACAAGACGGTTATCAAGCATTACGAGATGACGTCCGGGAAGTTCGGCAGTCAAAAGAGCTATGAGTTCTATAGCCAGGTCGGCAAGTTCATCGCCAAGCATGGGATCGATGGCGCGGCGGCGGACTTCGCCCAACTGATGCCGTGGGGAACGCCCGATCAAGTGCTGGAGAAGCTCGCGATGATCCGCGATACGATCGGTGCCAATGGCTTTATGCTCAACTTCAGCTACGCCGGCATGCCGTACGACGAGGCCGAGCGCAATCTTAAGTGCTTCGTAAAGCACGTGCTGCCAGAGGTCAAAAAATGGCGGACGGAACCGTTGCATGAGCCGGCGGAGTTGAGCATGCCGGCGCAAGCGTCAGCCTGAAGCCGCGTTTTTCTTCGCCCCTTCACGGCGGAGAGGGTGCTCCTTAGGGAGTGCCCTCTCTGAAAACGCGGCCGATCAGTACCGCATCGTCATTAACCATTTCTTACCTCCACCCCGATCATATCCCGGTTGTTCTCTCGGCCGCGACCGGTTACGCATCGCAACGAGATGCGGCGCATGGAAATGCGGCGAGGACCGCGCGAACGATAGCTAAAAGTCGCGAAAACCGCTGACCTGGGATACGCTGAAAACGATTCAACCTTTGTCGTCTTCGCCGAGGGCAGGGAAAACAGGCAGCCAATGAGAATCACGCTGCTGGGGCACGCTTCGATTCTGGTCGAGATGGGCGGCGCGGTCTGTCTGATGGACCCTGTGTTCTACGATCCGTTCGAGGAGGGTGCGGTGACTTCCTGCCCAAGGCGGACGGTCCATCCCGAAAAGCTGCCGCCGATTGACCTGCTGGTGCTCTCCCATCGCCATCCAGACCATTTCGATATCGCCTCCCTGTCTCGCCTCCCGCGCGACTGCGATGCGATTTGTCCAGCCGACCCACTTATCATCCACGCGTTGCGAGAGCTGGGCTTTGCCCGGATTCACCCGGTGCATACGATGGCGCCGATAAGCTCAGGGGACTTTGAACTCTACCCGACCCGGTCGGAGGCGCAGGTGAGAGAGTTCGGGATGGTGTTCAGCGATAGCAGCGGCGTGTTCTGGAACCAGGTGGATAGCTTGCTGTCCGCCGCGACCATCCGTGGCGTAGCGGAGCGTTTCGCGCGGGTCGATCTTCTGTTCGCGATGTACGCGAGCCAGAATTTTGAATTTTTCGAGAGTCACGCCACCAGCTTTCCGTTCGAGAGCCATCGTCAGAACCTGGAGACGGCGCTGCGGATTAATCCCCGGATGGTTGCGCCGGGCTCAGCGGGATTCCGTTTTTGCGGCGATCATGCCTGGCTCAACCGCTTTCTCTTTCCGATTTCGCCGCGGCGTTTCGCGGACGACCTGCAGCTCCTGGCGCCGCACATCGCAGCGCAGGTGATGATGCCGGGCGACGTGTTCGAGCTCTCCGGCGGCGAGGTACGCTACCTTCCGGCGGCATCGGAAGTCGCGCTGACGAATTGTGATGATGGGGCGCTCATCGAGTTCGATCCGGCCGCGCCGATCCCAGACCTGAACGATCCCAACCCGGAGGGCTACTCGGCCGATCGCATGTTACAGACGATCGGGCAATTCATCGGCCATGGACTCGCCGAGTACGCGGCCCGCGCATATCAGGGCGATGACCCCCTGCTACGGCTTTATCGACAGCATCGGGTGCGATACGAAATCGTGATCGTATTGCCGGATACGCCTGCCGCGCCCGGCACCGCTGCCAGCCGGCAGCGGACGTCTTATCGCTTCGAGTTCGGTGAAGGCGCCGTGCGAATCACGACTGGCGTGCAGTCCGTGCGGGGCGAAGCGGACATGTGTCACCGGATAGCGGCCTCCGCGCTGGTGGGATGGATCGAACGGCGTAAGAGCTTTTTCTATGTCCGTGCCTATTCACGGCGCTCCGCTATGCTTTACGAAGCCTCCGCGAACGGCGGGCATGTCGGGTTGCGCCCGATCATGCTGCCTGACCTGCTGATGCATTATCTGCTCAACGTCGCAGCCGGCTCGGAGACCGCCGCTAAGCGCCGGGTCGATCTGGAGCTGGCGGCACTACTTCTCTGACAACTATCGGCGGTTGCTTCGTTGTCTTCCCTCCGGCCAGCCGAGCGCGCTCCTTGGAAACCCATATGGACACGGCCGACCTCACTTGAGTAATTACCGCCGTTGGGAAAATGCAAGGAGGCCAATGCCAGCGCTTATATTGCGCCCTCCGCGGCGAGTGCGTTTATTTCGGCGCCGCTAAACCCAACCTGCGATAGAACTTCCAGAGTATGCTCTCCTAAGGTCGGTGCCCCGCGGTGGAAGGCGGTTACGCGATTCCTGCCGTCAGTCGCGACGGAGACCGGGTAATAGAGAGCGCGGCCGATTTCAGGATGATCGATCGGCTGAAACGTGCCGCGCGCCTTGAAATGCGGATCGTCGATGTTCTCCTCCGGAAATCTGACGCTGGCCCACAGCAGACCCTTGGCCTGCGCGCGATGGAAAACCTCCTCGGCAGTCATCGATGCGGCCAGCTTATCAATCATGGCGCTGAAATGTGTTTGTGCTTCGGACGGCGCGCGCGCGGATAGCTCGCGGTATGCATCAGAGTCGAGGTCATGCTCAATCCCGGCCTCATTGAGCATCTCGGTAATGACCCGAATGTCGTGTCCGCCCCAAAACATAAACGCCTTGACGTAGCGTCCGTCCTTGGTCCGGCGAAGCCACGGTCGCGTACGGCCTTCAGCAGCGTGGCGTCCGGTCTGCCTTTGCACAATCTTGCCGTTGTAAATGTAGGTTGGCATAGCGACCTCGGTGCACGTGCTCACGGCTTCGTGAATCGACAAGTCGAAGAAGTCTCCTTCGCCCGTAAGCTCGCGAAAGTTGAGCGCCGCGATGATCGAAATCACCGCGTACTCGCACGCGATATGGTAGGCCTGCCACATTTCGGGAGCGATCGGTGGAGTATCATACAAGCCCTCGGGCCCCGGATCGTATCCGCATGACGCCATCACACCTCCCATCGCAAGCTGCGTCAGGTCCGTCATCTTGAGATCACGATACGGACCGTCAAGTCCAAAGGGCGTGATCGTGCCTACGATGAGCCGCGGATTCGCCGTCTGCAATTCCCGGTAGAGCTTGACCCGCCGGTCGATGTCGGCCGCCTCGCCGGAATCGATGATGACGTCGGCACGTTGTGCAAGGCGTTGCAGCACGCCGCGCGCGGCCGGATGATCAACTTCAAGATTCACGCTCTTTTTGCCCAAATTGTAACGGCAGAAGCAAAGACTATGTTCCGGATCGGGCTGCGGCGTCGTGAATGGACCGAGACGGCGCGAGTTGGACCCTCGCCGTCCCTCCAACTTGATCACTTCGGCGCCAAGCGACGCGAGCAACACTCCGGCGAATTCTCCGCGCTCGTCGCCGCTTTCGATTACTACGGTTCCGCCGAGGGCCGAACTCAAAGCTGCTTCGGCATTCAAATTACCCAATCCTCCCTGAGCGCGGCAATTTCCTCGGGTTTAAGCCCAAGGACTTCGCGGTAGACGTAATCGTTGTCCTCACCCATAAGGGGCGCAGCGCGACCCGGGAGCCCACCGATTTCAATCGGCATCTTTTGGAACCTCGCGGGAAAACCTTCGATCGGCCATGTCCCTATTTCGCTCTGAGGCAACGGTACGAAATAGCCGCGCTGCTTGAGCTGTGGATCGCGTTCGCAACGATCCGCCGCCGTTTGCACAACGCCGGCGGGGACTCCACGCTTCTGCAATCGGTGCATCAACTCGTAGCGATCCTCGCCTTTCGTGAACTCCGCTATCAGTCGATCGAGGTCGTCTTCATTGGCCTTGCGTTCATCCGCGTTCTTAAAGCGCGAGTCGCGCGCCCAAGCGGGCGAACCGATCTCCGTCACCAACGCCTCCCACTGCTCGTTGGTTTGAACGGCTATCGCGATCCATTCGTCAGTCCCCCGGCATGGATACGCGCCATGCGGTGCCCACGCCGCGGACTGCATCCGGTTGCCACTGCGATCGGTTGGCTTGCCGGTAACTTGCGCCGCGAGCGTGGCGGTCCCGGAAAGCATCAGACCGGCTTCCGTCTGCGAGAGATCGACATAACCTCCGCGGCCGGTCCGCCGCTTTTTCAAAAGCGCCGCCAGCACCAGAATAGCGCCGTAGTAACCGGTTGAATGGTCAAGATATGAATAGCCCCAACCCGCGGGCGGCATCGGCTCGGGGAATCCGGACATTTGGGTCAAACCTGACAGCGCCTGCGCCGTCGGTCCGACGCTGAGGTAGGATTTGTACGTCCCTGATTTCCCCATTCCGGTAATCTGCAGATAAATGAGCTCGGGATTGATCTCGCGGAGTGCTTCGTAGCCGAGTCCCCAGCGCTCCATTTGTTCAGGACTGTAGTTCTCGCACAACACCGACGCCTTGGCGACCAGTCGTTTGAACAACTCGCGTCCCTGCGGAAGATTCATGTTGAGCGTGATTCCAAACTTGCCGGGATTGATGTTGTTGAACAGACCGCTGCGATTGACACTGTCAGCATCCCCGCCGGAAACGGAAGGGCGAATCCGACGCAGCATGTCGAGTGCGCGCTGATCGTGCCATTCGACACGGATCACTTCCGCGCCCATGGTCGCCAGCATCCGCGTGGCGTTTGGACCCGCCACGATTTTCGTCAGGTCAACTACTCGCACTCCCTCCAGGGGTCGCCGTCGAGCCGGTCCGGACTGTGTCATCGCAATTTCACCTCCGTAAGGGTGTCCAATTTAAGATCACCGCAACGTCACTTTAAGATCACCGCAACGTCACAGGCCTCGAAGAAATCGCGCCTGACCGCGCCCGTTTGAAACTAAATTCGCTCGGGCGCATTCCGGCGCGATTTGCCGCTCCGGCGCCACGCTAATTGTCCGCTCATCGCGTTGCAACCGCGGGATCGCTCAGCCGTGGCAGCCTGAACCATACCTCGTTACAGGTTTCCATCTCATCGGCGTCGAGGGTGAGTTCGGTGGCTGGCACTGATTGGCGCAGTTGCACGTCCGAGGTGGCGCCGACAATTGCCGATGTGACGTCAGGTTGGGCGAGTACCCAGGCGATCGCTACCTGGGTGAGTGGCTTGTCCCTGCCGGCAAAAAACTTGTGCAAATGCTCAACCGCTTCGAACTGAACATTTTGCCAGTAGCGTTTGTGGTATATCGACTGAGTACGTCCCGTCAGGAACCCGAAGCGTGTCTCCGGTGACGGCGGCGCATCGGGCTTGTACTTACCGGTGAGAAATCCACCAGCCAGCGGATTATAGGCAATGACTCCGACACCGTTGTGGTGGCACAGCGGCAATAGCTCGTTCTCGATTTCGCGAAATAGTATGTTGTAGCGCGGCTGTACGCAGTCGAAGCGCGCGAGGCCATGCTTATCGCTGAGCCACAGGGCTTGGGCAAGCAGCCAGCCTTTATAGTTTGAGCAGCCCAGATAGCGGACCTTGCCCTGGCGCACGAGGTCGTCAAATGCGCGCATGGTCTCATCCAGCGGAGTATCCGGGTCCGGCGCATGCGCCTGGTAAAGATCGATGTAATCGGTTTGCAGACGGCGCAGACTGCCCTCGACGGCGTCGAAGGTATGTTTGCGCGAAAGCCCGCGATCGTTTCGTCCCGGTCCCATCGGAACCCAACATTTGGTGGCGAGCACGATCTTATCGCGCCGTCCTACGAGCCATTTACCGACGATTGTCTCGGTGCGTCCGACGGTTTCGAGATTGCCGCCCATGGGATAGCCGTCGGCGGTGTCGAGGAAATCCACTCCCTGTTCAAGGGCGGCGTCCATGATGGCGAAGCTGGTGGCCTCGTCGCATTGTTTGCCAAAGGTCATCGTGCCCAGGCAAATCTCCGACACCTTGAGACCCGTGCGGCCCATCCGTTTGGTTTTCATCATTGGCCCTCTGAGTGCTTGCTTCATCCTACCCGTGGCAGGTCTCGCGCGGTCACCGGCGCGCGCGATAATTTTCAAGCCATCGGATCGGCGCCTGAGACACCGAGCAGAAACTGCCCGTAGTTCTCATATGAGCTGTCACTTACGATCAAGTGCGTGCCGGCGACATGCAGATCGCGCAAGCATCGCTGCAGCACGTGGTCCGCGCGTATTGCCGTGCCCGCGCCGTAGCGGAACGCGCTGGTGGCCACTTCCAGGGCGGCATCGATAGCCAGTGCGCCGCCTGCGCGTAGTTCCGCTTGCAATCGCGGTTCGACCGGCTGGCCTTCGCATAGCAGCGTCCACGTCCGCTCTAGCATATCGATATTGAGAGTGCGGGCCGCGCGCAGACGCAAGTCGCCCTCCGCCACGGCGCGCTGGAACACCGCGCGTCCGGCCAGCGACATCTGCTTGCCGTAACCACGGCTCTTCGCGCGCGCCAGTGCGACTATCTCGTCGAGCGCACGCCGTCCGAGACCGATCGCGAAGGCCGCGGTTTCCAGCGTGACAAAGCCGGGAAAGGCGAGCCGATACAGCGGCCCGCCGCGGCGCGAGGTCCACGTGCGGTCGTAGGTAAAATCCTCGGGCACGAAAAGGTCCGCGACCGAATAGTCGCAACTGCCGGTGCCCCGCAGCCCCATGACATGCCAGTTGTCATGAATGACGGCTTGCTTAGCGGGAAAAACGCAACTGCGAATCTCGAAAGGGCCGCCGCCGTTGCGCGCGATGACGGCCGGGACGGCGATCCATTCGGCGTGATGGATTCCGCTGCCGTATGACCAGCGTCCGCTCAGGCGATAGCCGCCTTCGACCGCAACCGCGCTCCCGCGCATCAACGAGCCGACGAACGTCGGCATCCGCTCGCCGGAAAAGATCTGCGCGACCGCGCCGTCCGGGAGAAACGCGCCGGCCATCCCGCCGGCGGCGGCGCCGATGAAAAGGCACCATCCCGCCGAAGCCTCGATGTACGAGACCGCCTCGATGACATCGAATTGCGTCACTAAATCAGCCTCGGCGCCACCTAGTTCAGCCGGCAGTTTCAGGGTGAGCAGAAATGAATCACGCAGGGCGGCGACCGAGGCCGGCGGCAGCGTCCGCAGTTTCTCCGCCTCACCAGTCCCCGCCGCGAGCACGTCACGGACTTCTTCGACAGCGCCCAGCAGTGCCCGCCTTTTTTCCTCGCGCGCTTGAGGAAAGCGTGATTTCATTTGCCGGCCTCGTTGAGATGTCGTTTCAAAATCGCAAGCGATAACGCGGCGGAACTTATTCTTGTCGCAGCCACGCGCCGCATGTAGGTCGTCTATCACACGGATTTCAGCGCGACCAACCGCGCCGATGAATCCCAAGCGCAGGTTCACCGCTCGCCAGACCGAAAAAGCGGGAGTTGCTCTGTCCGAACGGAAAATTACGGGTTGCGATAGCTATCTGATTACCTCTGCTTATGTTCGCGCTTCTTGAGCCGGACGGCGCAATTGCTCCAACGATTTTCGAGCTGACATGAAGCCAGCCCGTGAACCGTTCTGAGCTGTTCGATTTCCTGGCGCAAACGCTCATTCGCGTCATTCATAGCCCGCAACTTACTGTTGAGTTCATCGCTGCCACCACGCCAATAATCGACCTCGATGCCTTTGCTGGCCAGCTTCGTCTTGAGTCGCCATATCTCGCCGATGAGGGCGGCGCACTGTTCGATTGGGGGCACTTTGCCGGCGTTCACGGTCCGTTGAAGCTCTGTCAAGTCATCCGCCGTCATGGTTGATCCTCCGCTCTATTATGCGCTTCCGCCCGCTTACCATGAATTAATGCTGGCGTCCAAGCGTTACGCGGAAAGCCCTCCAGTTTCTGAATGCGACTGCTAGGAATTTATTCTCTAGATTATTTAATAGCATATTAACGCCGGAGCCCGGCAAATTTAGTCGCTGACGGCGCTTCTCCTGTTTCCATGCCTCATCTAAAGGCGAATTTCCGCAACGGTGAGGCGTTTTTATCTATTTGGTACTCTTTCTAAGATTATGCAGTAGATTAAGTTAAGGTGTCAGGAATGTCGAAATGAATATTATCGAAAAGACTCATTCGCAAGCGCTTTACGCTTGCAGACACACAGGGCGCGATTGTATATTTCCCCGCAACCTAAGGACGCACATGACCAACTGGTCAGCCAGTGTCTTTTGTTAGATCTCATCGGGGTGGGTAGCGATCACACAGTTCCGGTCTCGTCTCTCGCATTCAGGGTCTTGCGCCTCATGGCTTTAATCAGGAGGGAGAAATGATCGAAGACAGAGGGTTCACTGGAAATCTTCGGAGCCGGATCAGGCTCGGAAGCGCTCTGACGGCCTCGTTATGCGCCGTCGCGATGGTGCTCGCGGTCGTGGCGGCCGGATGCGGGAGTGATAATGGTACTTCATCACCTCCTTCGTCACACTTCTCTTTTTCAACAAATGGCCAGGGTCTGTGGGTGGCGAATGGGACGAACGTCCTTGAGTTCGCTGGGCCGTATAAGTCACGGACCCCCAATACCGCGCCGGCGATAACCCTGAGCAACACGTCGGGCTTCACGTCGACGCAAGGAGTGCAGTTCGACTCCGCGGGCAACCTGTGGGTTGTGGACGGAGGCGACACGACTGCGACACCCGCGGGTACGCATGCCGCGTCGCTGAATAAATTTACACAGGCGCAACTATCGCCCGGAGGTACTCTTAACCTGACGCCGAACGTGGCGCTCACGTCTACCGCGCTGACGTTCCCGCAGCAGGCGGTGTTCGACACGGAGGGCAATCTGTGGGTGACAAATAACGTGCTACCCACGAATAATGCGGGGGTCCTTATGTTCACGCCGGCGCAGCTTACGGCCGGTGGAGCTCAGACTCCCTTTGGCGCGCTCGAAAACGCCACTTTCACTGGTCCGCTGGGCCTGGCTTTTGATACTACCGGCAATCTATGGGTTGCAAATAACGGTGGTACGACCATTTTTGAATTTTCCGCCGCCAACATAGCAATCGTGCGGGCGGGCGGTGGCCACGCCGTGGCGCCAAGCATCACCCTGAGCACCAC
>JBOHWJ010000530.1:0-4027 GCA_050736495.1 Binataceae bacterium (SeqCode)
GCCATCGCCTGGCCAATCGGATCGAACGCGCGCCGGCTGCGATACGGACCATACTGACCGAAGCCAGAGACGTTGATCATGATGATGCCGGGGTTGAGCCGTTTGAGGACTTCATAGCCGAGGCCCATCTCGTCCATCACGCCGGGGCTGAAGTTTTGCAGCAGCATGTCCGCCTTGGGAACCATTTCACGCAATATCTCCACGCCCGCGGGGCTGCGCAGGTTGAGCGTGATACTCTTTTTGCCGCGATTGTACTGCGACCAGTAGATCATCCCGAGCCGGCGCGATTCATCGCCATGCGGCGCCGCCTCGACCTTGATTACTTCCGCACCGAGGTCGGCCAGCACCATCGAGCATCGCGGACCAGCCTGGTAGCGTCCAAGGTCGATTACCCTGATCCCATCCAGACAGCCAGCCATCGCTTGTTCTCCTCTCATCGGTTGACGTATGTCCTGCCGCGCATGTGAAGTTGCCCGGCTCAGGAGCGATTCGGCGGTATGACTCCAAACTTATCAGAGCACCGCGCAAATCAGGTAACCGCTATCGCATGCGGCCGTGGCAGTGAAGATTGCGGGGTATGGGGTTGCGCCTCCGTGGAAATTCGTGCGCTCGACCAATCCGGCCAGGCGGCTTTACGAACGATGCGGGTTTGTCGTGGTTGCCGAGGTCACCAACCGCGTTGGCGGAAGCTCGTTCGTGATGACGGCGCAACTTCGGTGAGGTCGTCACTTCCGCCGCCGCAATGGCCCTACGGAATCAGCAGCAGCTTGCCGGTGGAGCGGCGCGATTCGAGATAGCGATGTGCCGCGACTGCTTCGGCCAGCGGAAAGCGCCCTCCGATAGGCACCGTGAGTTTGCCCTCGCGCGCAAGGCGAAAAACGTCGTCGAGGCCGCGGCGATGGATCTCGCGCATGCCATATACCATCGGCACGGCGAAGCCGCTCACTTTGATCGCCTTGTTGAGCAGCGCGGCCGGGTTCATACGCTCGGGCGCGCCCCCGGCGCGGCCGTAAAGCACCAGGTGGCCAAACGCCGCCAGGCATCCGAGACCCTTCTCGAAGGTCGGCTTGCCCACCGCATCGAGGATGAGGTCGACGCCGCGGCCGTCCGTGAGGCGCATGGTCTCGGTGGCGAAATCGTGCGTCTCGTAATTGATAACGTGGTCGGCGCCATACTTGCGCACGAGGCCGAACTTGTCGTCGCTCGAAACGGTGCCGATGACGCGCGCGCCGGCGGCCTTGGCGATTTGCACCGCCGCGATGCCGACGCCGCCCGCCGCCGAATGGACGACGACGCTCTGTCCCGCGTCCGTATGGTGGCAACTGTGCAGCAGATGCCATGCGGTGAGGACGGCGATCGGAAAGGCGGCGCCCTGCTCGAAATCCATCGAATCGGGCAACGGGATCGCACGCGAGTGGCGCAGGCGCGTGTATTCGGCGTAAGCCCCCATCCCGATATAGGCGACGCGCATGCCGGGCTTGATGGTCTCCACGTCGGGCGCGACCGCCTCGACCACGCCTGCCGCTTCCATTCCGGGGATATCGGGAAACGCAGGCTTCACCAGGTAGGTGCCGCGGATGAAGAACGTGTCACCAAAATTGATCGCGATAACGCGATTGCGGACGAGGATGCTGCCGGGGCGCAGCACCGGTTTCGGCGTCTCGCGCAGTTCCATCACCTCGGGTCCGCCGAGCCGGTCGAATTGGATCGCCTTCATAAAATTGTGATTTCGCCCGCGACGATTGACGCGAGTCAGATGACGCCATCGGCGTGCAGCTTTGCCAGTTCCGCCTCGCCGTAACCCATGACTTCGCGCAAAATTTCGGCGTTATGCTCGCCCAGCAGCGGCGCCGGCCCCACTTCGACCGGGCTGTCGGACAGCACCAGCGGACAGCCGACGGTCTTGAAAACGCCGCGCTCACGATGCGGCACGTCGACGATCATCCCGTGGCTTGCGAGCGCTTCGTTTTCGATCAAGTCCTTCATCGACAGGATAGGACCGCATGGCACGTCGGCATCCATCAGTATCCGCATGACTTCATGCTTGCCATGCCGCATGGTCCATTGCTCGATGATGCCGAAGACCTCGTCCAGATGCGTGACGCGAGCCTCCGGTGTGCTGAACGCGGGATGATCGGCGAGTTCGGGACGGCCGATGGTGTGCGCGAGCACTGCCCAAATCGGCGGTTGGATGATGACGTAGCAATAATCGTTGGGACCGCCGGGCGCGCATCGCAGCGCGGCTCCCGGTTGACCGCCGCCGGAGGCGTTGCCCGAGCGCGGTACGGCGTCGCCGAAAGTCTTATTGGGATATTCGCTCAGCGGCCCGTGCTTGAGGCGCTGCTGGTCGCGCAGCTTGACGCGGCAAAGGTTGAGCACCGAGTCCTGCATCGTCACCGTGACGCGCTGACCGCGTCCGCTATTGACCCGCTGATAGAGCGCCGCGAGAATGCCCGCGACGGTGTGAATGCCGGTGCCGGAATCGCCGATTTGCGCGCCGGTGCTGGTCGGCGGCCCGTCCTCCCATCCAGTCGTGCTCATCGCGCCGCCCATCGCCTGTGCGATGGTCTCGTAGGCCTTGGACTCATGGAATGGGCCGGGGCCGAAGCCCTTGATCGAGGCGTAAATGATGCGCGGGTTGATCTCCTGTATATGTTCCCATGGGAACCCCTGACGATCGAGCACGCCCGGGCCGAAATTTTCCACCAGGATATCCGCGCGCTTGAGCAATTCCGTCAGGATCGCTTTGCCTTTCGCGGCCTTGAGGTTGAGCGTCAGGCTGCGCTTGTTGCAATTGAGCATGGTGAAGTAAAGGCTGTCGACGCCGGGCACGTCACGCAACTGCGTGCGGGTTATATCGCCGCGCTCCGGTAGCTCCACCTTGATAACGTCGGCGCCGAGCCACGCCAGGATTTGCGTGCAGCTTGGACCCGACTGCACGTGGGTCATGTCCAGAACACGGACGCCCGCCAAAGCCTTGTCCATCGAATCCCTCGCCTTCCGATTTGTGATGAGCGCGCCGCGAAGCGCCTTGAAAGCCACGGCCGCGCGGATAAGCGGCAACCGTCGCCACTACTTGTACATGGTCTGATTCATTGTGCCGGGCGCGTAGACGTTGGGGTCGACCCATACGTTGATGAGCGCGCACTTGCCGGATTCGCGCGCGCGCCGAAGCGCCGGTCCGATCTGGTCAGGGTCGCGCACCTCTTCGCCGTAGCCATCGAGCATCTTGGCGAACTCGTGAAAACGCACGTCGCCCAGCCAGTTGGCGACGTCGCCACGTTCCTTGCCGTATTTCGCGGTTTGACCGTAGCGAATCTGGTTCATGTGCGAATTGTTGCCGACGATGCCAATGAACGGAAGATTGAAACGCACGCAGGTCTGGAAATCCCATCCGGTGAGGCTGAAGGCGCCGTCGCCGAACAGGCATACCACCTCTTTTTCGGGCCGCGCCAGCTTCGCCGCCAGCGCGAACGGCGTACCGACACCGAGCGTGCCGAGCGGACCGGGGTCCATCCAGTGGCCGGGCGACTTGGGCTGAATCACGCCGCCGGAGAAGGTCACAATGTCGCCGCCGTCGCCGATAAAAATCGAATCCTGGGTGAGGAACTGGTTGATTTCATGGGCCAGGCGCAGCGGATGAATCGGCCACGCGTCCGACAGCAGGCGTGGCTTTTGCGCCTCGACTGCCTTTTGTTCCTGTTCGCGTAATTCCTTGAGCCACTCGTCGCGCCGGTGCGCGCCGTTGTCGCTACGGCCACTCGCGGCCTGCGTGACGGCGGCGAGAACCGCGCCCGCGTCGCCGACCAACCCCAGCGAGATGTCGCGATTCTTGCCGACGGTGCGGTAGTCGAGATCGATTTGCACCACGGTGGCGTCGGCGCGCAGGCGCCGGCCGTAACCCATGCGAAAGTCGAACGGCGTGCCGACGATCACGATTACGTCGGCCTTGCCGAAGGCGTACCCGCGCGTCTGATGGAAATGATGCGGGTCGCCGGGAGCGAGCGTGCCGCGGCCGGCGCCGTTC
>JBOHWJ010000531.1:0-2530 GCA_050736495.1 Binataceae bacterium (SeqCode)
TCGATCACGATGCGCATGCCATCGCGATCGGACTCGTCGCGCAAGTCACTGATGCCCTCGATTCGTTTGTCGTTGACCAGGTCGGCAATACGCTCGATGAGCCGCGTTTTGTTCACCTGGTAGGGAATTTCGCGGACGATAATCGAGGCCTTGGAGGTGCGTTTGTCGGTTTCAACAGCGGCCGTCGCGCGCATCGTCAGAATGCCGCGCCCGGTCATGTACGCCTGGCGAATCGCGGCGCGTCCGAGCAATTGCCCGCCGGTCGGAAAGTCCGGTCCCGGAATGATGTCAAGGATTTTTTCGAGCGGGAAATCCGGATTCTCGATGAGCTCGAGCAGCGCGTCGCAAACCTCGCCCAGGTTGTGCGGTGGAATATTCGTCGCCATCCCGACCGCGATACCGTCCGAGCCGTTGATAAGCAGGTTCGGAATCTGCGAGGGCAGCACGAACGGCTCTTCCTGCGAGCCGTCGAAGTTGGGCACGAAATCGACCGTATCCTTGTCGATATCGGCGAGCATCCGCTCGGCCAGCCGCGTCAGGCGGCATTCGGTGTAGCGGTAGGCGGCGGGCGGGTCGCCGTCGATCGAACCGAAATTGCCCTGACCGTCGATCAGCGGGTAGCGCATGCTGAAGGTCTGCGCCATCCGGACCAGCGCGTCATAGACGGCGGAGTCGCCGTGCGGATGGTAGCGCTTGAGCACCTCGCCGACGACGCCGGCGCATTTGGAGTAACGCCGCGACGACAGCAGACCCTCGCGGAACATCGCATAGAGGATGCGGCGATGAACCGGCTTCAAGCCGTCACGCAAATCGGGCAACGCGCGCCCGATATTCACCGACATCGCGTAGTCCAGGTAGGACTGGCGCATGTCGTCTTCGATGTTCAGCCGTGCCGGTTCGTTGCGGATCGGTTCGTTGCCGTTGGTTTCAGCCATTTATCAAGGACCTGTGCCCACGCGGGGCGATGCGAAAAGCGCGAACGCGTTCGCGATGGAACACGCGCATGCGAAATACGTAATGGGATTCCGGTACCAGCGAAGCGCTGTCGGCGCTCATCGGCGGGCCGCGCTCATCAGATGTCGAGATTTCTGACGTTGAGCGCGTTTTCCTCGATAAACTGGCGGCGCGGTTCGACCTGATCGCCCATCAGCTTGGTGAAAATCTCCTCGGCTTCTTCCTGCGAGCCGATTTCGACCTTCAGCATCGAGCGCTTCTCCGGATCCATCGTGGTTTCCCACAACTGCTCCGGATTCATCTCGCCAAGACCTTTGTAGCGCTGCACCTCGACACCCTTTTGCCCGGCCACAAGCACCGCGTCGGCGACCGCCTTGAGCGTCTCGACAGCGTGTTCCCCGTCGCCGGTCTTGATCTTGAACGGCATCTTGAGAACCTCGAAGTCGGCCCCGAGCCGGCGAATCTCGCGCATCTCGCCCGAAAGCAGCAGCGTCAAGTCGACCACTGTGGGCGGCGTCGCACCGTTGCGCGTATGAGTAAAGATCGCGCGCCAGCTCGATCCGTCGTCCGGCACGATGCGATAAACCAGGTTCAGTGCGGGCAGTTCCCGCTTGATCGTCTCGACGATTTTCTCGAGCGCTTCCTCGTTGCGGAAAGTGTCGGCGCTTGCCGCCTTTTCGCTCACGAGCCGGGCCAGCGCGGTCACGATCGGACGCTCCTTCGAGCGCCGTTCCAGCGCCTCGTACATGCGCTCGTGATGAAGCGCCTTCCGCACCAGGGCCTTGAGCGACGCACCCTTGAATTCGCGCGCATCCTTGCCCTTGCCGGTCTCGAGCGTCACCGCCTCCGCGCCAAGGTCGGTCAGATACTCCTCGAGCGCGGCCTCGTCTTTCAGATAACGTTCGCTCTTGCCCTTCTTGGCGCGAAAGAGCGGCGGTTGCGCGACGTAGAGGTAGCCGTTTTCGATAATCTCGGCGAACTGGCGGAAAAACAGCGTCAACAGCAGCGTCCGGATGTGCGAGCCGTCGACGTCGGCGTCGGTCATGATGATGATGGTGTGATAGCGGAGCTTCTCGATGTCCTTTTCGTCGCCGATCCCCATCCCGAGCGCGGTTATCAGCGTGCGCAATTCAGCCGACGACAGCACCTTGTCGATGCGCGCGCGTTCGACGTTGAGAATTTTACCGCGCAACGGCAGAATCGCCTGGATCCTGCGGTCGCGCCCCTGTTTGGCCGAGCCACCGGCCGAATCGCCCTCGACGATGAACAGCTCGCTCTCGTTCGGATCCGTCGACGAGCAATCCGCGAGCTTGCCCGGCAGGTTGAGCCGATGCGACACCGCGGTCTTGCGCGTGACCTGTTGCGCCGCCCGCGATGCTTCACGCGCGCGCGCCGAGATGATCGTGCGCGCGACCACGGCCTGTGCCCAGTTCGGGTTCTCGTTGAGATAATTCTCGAGCGCCGGGCGCACGAGCTGCTCGATCTGCTGCGCGACCTCGGGGTTGTTGAGCCGGTTCTTGGTCTGGCTCTGGAACTGCGGATCGTGCACGTAGGTCGACAACACGGCGACCACACC
>JBOHWJ010000532.1:0-4368 GCA_050736495.1 Binataceae bacterium (SeqCode)
TTCATACCCTCCACTGGCGTCCAGACCAAATCGTGCTACCGTTGGACGGCTATATTGCCGACTGGGCTTGCGTTAGTCTTTGCCCTCACAGGTTCGACTGAAACGCAGGCTCCGAGCGCGGACCCGAAACGGACGCAAAATGTTCAGGGTAATCATCATCGGCCTTATCGCCGGATGGATTGCGGGCAAGCTGATACGCGGACACGGCTACGGCATAATCGCCGATATCGTGCTGGGACTCGTCGGCGCCGTAATCGGCAGCGCGCTGTTTCGCGCAGTGGGGATCGCGCCGGCGATCGAGCCCTATCGAGGCCTTACACTGCTCACAATGGCGACGGTGGGCGCCGTCATCCTAGTGGGTATCGCGCACGCGATCGGCGGCAACCGCATCCCCGCCCGCTGAACCCCTCTCGCCTTCCGTGGTCTGCGGCTCTCGAAGCGAGCCGGGCAGCCAGTAGCTCGCACACCGCCGCCGGCGCGTTGGCGTTCAGACCGCGTTGAAGCCGTCGCGGCTGAAGAGCACGCGAGAGTCGCCGAGACGCGCGCGCATCGCGGCGAGTAATTCATTCTCGGCGCCCGGCACAAACCAACCCGCGTAACCGAACCGTTCATACATCTCGCCGATCTGAAGCGCACGTGAACGGCGGCCGCCGGAACCGTCACCAGCGAAATAGGTGTCGACGATAACCCGGTCGGCGGCATCATCGGCGAGCGCGGCGAACCGCGCCGCATGATTCGGCATCATCGGTGCGATCGCGAGTTGAACGAAGACTCCCGCCGCGCGCAGGCGCCGCGCCGTGGCGAGCCGGCGCGCGATCGACGGCGAGGTCGGCGTAAGTGCACGGCGCACCGATTCGTCGTCGGTTTCCACCGTGACCGACGCGATCACGCGCGCGCCCAGTTCGCGCAGCAGGTCGATATCGCGCTCGATAAGCGGGCTCCGCGTCTGCACCAGAACGCGGCGCGGCGGGAAGCGCACGAAGGTCGCGAGGGCGGCGCGGCTCAGGCCAAGCCGGCGCTCCAGCCCCTGGTACGGGTCGGTCGCGCTCGCCATGAAAACGGCTGCATGCTCGAGTTTGCCGACCCGCGCAAGCGCCTTGAGTTCGCGCTCAAGCTGTTCGATCAAATTTGCCTTCGCGATGACCCAGCTACCCCAAGGACCGTCGCCGGCGCGCGATACCGGCAGCGCACGTACGTAGCAGAAGGGGCATCCGCCCGCATCGCCGAACGCGCATCCGATGTAGGGATTGAGCGAATAGGCGAAGCCGCGCAGGAAGCCACCGGTGGGCGTAAGTGCCCGTGCCACCGCTTGCGAAACATACTTGCGCATCGACTTTTACGCCCCTCTCTTCACCTAGCCCGCCCGTCCTCGCGCCGCAAGTGAGGCCGCGCCTTGCCCGCCGCCTTCCAAAGATCGCGCCGACCCCATTGACATGGACCACGAGAATCGCCCAAAGTTTAGTATATGAAGCGCGCCGTAACGCTGATGCTGGCCGTTGCGCTGTTGGCTCTGCCCGCACTGTCCTATGCGCAGTATTCCGACAACAGCAACGCCTCGCTGGTTCGGGCACAAAACTATAACGACGTCGATGACGGGCAGTTGCTCAAATTGGTGAGCTACATGCTGAACCCGATCGGGTACACGCTCGAATGGACGATCACCCGGCCGCTTCATCACGCCGCCACTCAAACCTCACTGGCGCCGGTCCTGAGCGGCGATACCAATCCGCTTTATTTCGGCGAGAACCGCAACGCCGACAAGCTGCCACCTGGAACTTTCACCACCCCGATAGAGACCTATCCGGATATCGCCGCGCTGGAGGCTCAGAAGGCGCAGGAATCGTCGCAGACGCCTGGACAGTTAACCAAGCCGTATCACACGCCGTCGATGAGCGCGCCATCGCCGGGCGCCGCCGGTTCACGCGTCGCGTCGCCGTCATACACCGGCCAATCCGCGATTCATTGACGAGCGCGTCGCGCATCGAGCCCTCTATCACTCAAAATTCGCCACGACAGCGCCAGGGTGGACCGCAAGAACGTGGCCGCCGCCGCGTTTGGATTGACCCGCGTTTTGTTCGCACAGGGGAGTTGGCCGCATGCCCAAAATCAAGGCCGGTAAAATCGACATCAACTACGACACCTTCGGGCAAGGCGAGCCGCTGCTCCTAATCATGGGCTTCGGGATGCCGGGCGCGGCGTGGGCACCGGTGCTGCCCTTTCTGGCTGGTTTCAAGTGCATCTACTTCGATAATCGCGGCACTGGCAACACCGACAAACCCGAAGGCCCATACACCATCCCCGATATGGCCGAGGATGCCAGCAATCTGCTGACCGCGCTCGGACTCGAGTCGGCCAAGGTTTACGGCATCTCGATGGGTGGGATGATCGCGCAGGAGCTCACACTGCGCCATCCAAAACAGGTCTCCAAGGTTGTGCTCGGATGCACAACGCCGGGCGGCCCCAACGCCGTTCGCTCATCCGAAGAGGTGATGCAAAAGCTGGTCGCGGGCGCCAGGATGATGGCGCGGGACCCGTCGGCCGCGCTCGATATCATGATGCCGCTGCTGTTCCCGCTCGATTTCATCAAGGTCCATCCGGAAATCAAGCAGATGATGATGCTGGGTATGCAGATGGCACCGCCGACGCCGCCCGAAAGCGTCGATCGCACGGTCGCCGGCATAATGCAGTTTGACGCCTACGAACGTCTTCCGCGGATCAAATGCCCCGTGCTCATAGTGCACGGCGACCAGGACATCCTGCTGCCGCCCGCCAACGCCGAGCTAATCAAAAGCCGCATTGCGCAAGCCGAAGTTTTCATCATTCCCGGCGCGGGGCATAACTACGCCGCCGCAGACCCGGTCGGCATCCATCAACGCATCACAAGTTGGCTCAGACAATGAGCTGCGCGCCCGCCGCGAACCGTTGACAGCGGGAGGCTCGGACACGGCGCTACACTAGGGTCCGCATGCGCGCCGCGCGCGCACAGACTACTGCAATTCCATTAGCCGCGATAATCCGCGACCCGCGCAGTCACAGGGGTCACTACACCCGGTTCTTCAGCAGCGGGCCATCCTGCGAAACCTCGAAACGCGGTTGCATCTTGGCGTCGTTCTCGCCTAGCTCGCGCGTGAAGCAGCAGTACTCGAGCATCAGACCGTTGGGGTCCTTGAAGTAGATCGACTTGGCCCAGTCATGGTCGACGACTTCGGTCACTTCGACGCCCTTGGCGATCAACTCCTTGCGCCGGTCTTCCAGGGCGGCCTCGTTACCGGCGTCGAAAGCGAAATGATAGAAGGCCGCAGGCACTCCGAGCGCGCGCGTGATCGAGGTGTCGTATTCGCCCGGCACGCCGTCCACGCCTCGCGCCTCCATGAAAGCCAGCAACTGGTCGCGGCCCGTATCGAAAAAAGCGTGTCGAATACGGCCACCCTCTCTGACCGTGATGATGTCGCAGCGGACGGCGCGAAAGCCCATCACGTTTTCGTAGAACTCGCGCGTCTTGTCGAGGTCCAGCGTGGACAGTCCGATATGGGAAAACCCTTTGTTCGTCATGTCTGAGCCTCCGGCTGCTTTCGCCGATTCGTCCGCGTCCACAGGTAGGATACGGGCGCTGAGTTTCGTGATCTCAATGAGTGATCTTAATCGACCCTATACCATCGCACCCGCCCCACCGGCAATGGCCGGCCTGCACCGGGAAATTTTCCCCCAGCTTTAGGCTAACCGGCGATGGGGTGGCATCTCACAGCAGACCGGCGCCGCGCGCCCATTGATACTTCGCCCCCAGCACCATCACCGGCTTCTCGGTCGTGTATGGGTAGGCTGGAATACCGTGGTCGAAGAGATATTCGCAGGCTTCCTCGACTTCGACATCGCCCACCAGCGACGCCACCACCGGCTTGTTGATACCCTTGCGGCGGAACTCCTCGATCGCTTCGGATGCGAGGCGCGCAAACACCATTGGCGGCGTGATGATCGTATGCCAGTAGCCCAGAATGAGCGCATGGATACGCTCGTCTGAAAGCCCGAGCCGGATAGTGTTCTGATAAGTCGTAGGCGGCTCGCCGCCGGTGATATCGACCGGGTTGCCAGCCGCGCCAAAGGGCGGAATGAATTTGCGAAAGGCCGTGTCGAGGTCCGGCGGCATCGCCATCAGCTTGAGCCCGTTGTCGACGCATGCGTCCGACAGCAGCACGCCGGAGCCGCCCGCGCCGGTGATAATCAGGACATTCTCACCCTTGGGGGCCGGCAGGATCGGCAGGCAGCGCGCGAACTCGAGCATGTCGTTGAGGCCGCGCGCGCGCACCACGCCGCATTGGCGCAACACATCGTCGTAAATGCGATCGTTGCCGGCGACCGCCGCCGTATGCG
>JBOHWJ010000533.1:0-4904 GCA_050736495.1 Binataceae bacterium (SeqCode)
CAACGATGGTCCGAGAGCGCGCGCCGCAAGGGAGACAGGATCGCCTTCGTGCCGACCATGGGGTTCCTGCACGAGGGCCATCTCACTCTGATGCGCGAGGGGCGCCGGCGCGCTTCGCTGCTCGCCAGTTCGCTTTTCGTCAACCCGACTCAGTTCGGGCCCAACGAGGACTTTGCGCGCTATCCGCGCAGTTTCGAGCGCGACTGCGAGTTGATGCGCACGGTGCCGGTGGATGTGTTGTTCGCACCCGAGCCCGAAGTGATGTTTCCGCCGGGTTCTCAGACCTGGGTCGAAGCGACCGAGATCACCCGAGGGCTTTGCGGCGATCATCGGCCCGGCCATTTCCGCGGTGTCACCACGGTCGTGGCCAAGCTTTTTAATATCGTCAAGCCGCATATCGCGCTCTTCGGGCAGAAGGACTTTCAGCAGTTGCGCGCGATCCAGCGGATGGTATGCGATCTCAACTTCGACATCGAGATCGTCCCGGTGGCGACCGTGCGCGAAGCCGACGGGATCGCGATGAGTTCGCGCAACGCCTATCTGTCACCTGCGGAACGTAAGCGCGCGTTGGCGCTCAGCCGGGCGCTCGCGGCGGCGCGCGAGGAATTCATGGCCGGCGCGCGCGAACCCTCGGCGCTGGTTGGCGCCGTACGTCGCGTGCTCGAACAGGCGCCTGGCGTGCGCATCGAATACGTCGAGGCGGTCGACTCGGAGACGCTCAGGCCGGTGGCGGCGGCTGAGCGTCCGCTGGTAGTTGCGATCGCGGCATATGTTGGCGCCACGCGCCTGATTGACAACATGGTGCTGAAGCCGGCCGCGATCTGACCGCCCGGTTGATGTTCGTTAATTTTCACGACAGTCGCCTGACCGCGGTCTCCGGCGGCAGGCAGACGAGGAGTGCCTGCCTGTGATGCGCATTATGATCCGTTCCAAGCTTCATCGCCTGCGTCTGACCGGTGCGGACCCCGACTATGAAGGCAGCATCGCCATCGACGCGGAATTGCTCGACGCGGCTGGCATCCTCGAATACGAGATGGTCCACGTCTGGAACGTGAGCAACGGCGAACGGCTGGAGACTTACGCAATCGCGGCGCCCGCGGGCTCGGGTGAGGTCGCGCTCAACGGGGCCGCGGCGCTGCGCGGCAAAACCGGCGATATCGTCATCGTGGCGACTTTCGCGCCGATGGATGAGGCAAGCGCAAGGCGTCACACGCCGAGCGTGATATTCGTCGATGGCTGCAACCGCGTGCGCGAGTCAAGCAACGCGCAGGCCGGATGACGGTACGGTTTTTCCGCGGTTAGCCCAAAAAGATGGGGCGCCCGTTCGGCGCGGGCGCCCGATGTGCACAGTTCCGGGCTTGCGCCTCAATAATAATCCACCGGGTCGACCTGGCGTTTGGCGCCGTACCAGAACAACATGTTTTCGGTCAGGCCCTGCCAGGTGAACTTCCCGGGTGGCATCAGCAGGCGCTTGAACATTGACTTGAACGAATAGAACTCCTTGGTGCAGCGCCACACCCCTTCCTCGACCTGCTGCGGCGACAGGTTCTTGGGCACGAACATGCAGCGGAAGTTGTTGGTGTACATGTCAGCGTCGGGAATGATGACGCGTCCCTCGGTCTCCAACTGATCACGCATAGGCGTACCCCGGCGCGGCGTCACGGTGTTGAAGAAGGCTTCGGGCGCCTTGACCTCGTGTAGGAACTTGAGGGTGTCGTCGAAAATCGCCGGATGGTCCTCCTCAAGCCCGAACAAGAAATTGAGCGAGTAGTAAATACCATAGTGCTCGAGGCGCTTGAGGAGTTTCTTGTAGTCCTTGGTGTGGTTCTGAATCTTGTTCATCGACAACAGGCTGTCCTGGCTAATCGATTCCACGCCGATATTGACGTGAAAGACGCCGGCCTTGGCCGCCAGTTCGAGCAACTCCTCGTCATGGTTCGAGTTGACCGTCCACAGGCACGAGAAACGGATGTTGAGCGGCGCCAGCGCTTTGAACAACTCCTTGGCGAACTTGTGTTTGCCGGTTATCTGGTCGTCGATGAACTGAAAGCGGTGGAAACCGGTGATGCGGATGGTCTCCTTGATTTCGTCGACGATGTCGCTGATTGGGCGGGTGCGATACGAGCCGTTGTAGAAGACCGGGATCTCACAGAACGAGCAGCGATAGGGGCAGCCGCGGCTGGCCTGCACCGGCACCGCCTTGAACAGATAACGATTGAGCTTGAGGAGTTCGTGGCGCGGCCGTGGCAGACCCTTCAAGTCGTGCAGCTTGTCCGCCTGGTAGACCTGCTTCAATTTGCCGTCGCGCCAGTCCTGCAGGAGTCCCGCCCATACGAGGTCGGCTTCACCCTTGACCACGGCGTCGGCATGCTTGAGTGCTTCCTCGGTCTGCAGCGTGGCGTGGAATCCGCCCATCACAACTGGAATCCCACGTTTGCGGAACTCATCGCCTAATTGATAGGCGCGCAGTGAAGCGCCGATGGTGGTGGTCATCCCGACCAAGTCCCAGTCGGCGTCGAAATCGAGTTCCTCGAGCCGCTCATCGCTCAGGGTGACGTCATAGTCGGACGGGGTAAGCCCGGCCATCAGCGGGATCATGAGTCCCATGATCAGCCGCCACCTCGTCTTGTGCGGCGTGCCGTCAAGATGGATGGTGGTCGGTTGAATCAACAGGAGTCGAGGTTTCTTCACAGTTCCTCCATTGGAAAAAAACGCGGGATGCGTGCCGTTCAGGCGGCTTGGACCGGCATCCTGTGTTTGTCCGTCAGCCACCACAGGCTGAATGCGAAAATGTAGGTACCAAAAGCGGCTCCCCAGGCGAAATAGGCCAGCCGGTCGAAGATCGCCAATATAACCAGCAGGTAGGCGAAATCGCGTCCGGTCGCGCGCTCGACCCGCCCAATCCAATGCTCGGCGCCTCCGCCGTCGACGCTCAGCGCGCGATTTACCGAAACCGCGCAGGCGAGGAACCCGACAAGCAATAGCGCGAGCAGGTAAAAGTAGGTGTTGCTATGGCTTAAGCGATAGCATCCGATCAAGAGGCCGACGAAAACCGCGACGTGCACGATATTGTCGGTGAGAACGTCGAACCGCGCACCTGCTTCCGACTCAACCATCCTGAGACGCGCCAATTCACCATCGACGCCGTCGAGCGTGATCGAGACGAGGAACAGCACCGCGCCCGCGAGGCGCATCCAGTAGCTCACCGAGGCCAGCATCGCTGCGCACAGGAACCCGATCGCCGTATTAATGAGCGTTACATGGTTAGGCATGATTCGAGTGCGGGCGAGTCGGTAGCTCAGGCGCCATGAGAGCCGGCGGTCGAGCACCCGCGCCATCAAAGCGTCCGTCCTCGCGCTTTCCGACCTGACCGAGCGTGCCAGCCTGAGTTCCGCTTCCTCGCGGTCCTTAGGACGGCCATTTAGCGCAAATGGCAGGTAGCGGTCCGCGCTAATCGCCGGCCTTGACTTGGAAGCCGCGCCGTTGAGCAGTCCCGCGAGCGGGCCGACCACTATGCTCCCGCCGCGTTCGCCGTCGGTACTTGTCAACTTGAGCCCCCGGCCGGGGGCGGCCTCGTACTGCTCAAGGATGCGGCGTAATTGCGACTGGCCGAGCACCAGGTTGCCCGATAGTGCGATACAGGGCTCCGCCGGGTCGAGTTTGTACGGTTCGTCGAGGACCCGTTCTAAAGAGTCGACCAGCGTGATTCCGGGCTGGTCGCGGAAGCTGCCCAGCCCTGTCACCGTATTTTGCTTATGTTCTCCAGGTATCTCGATGACGAAACGCTTAACTCCGGCGCGCGCACATTGGAGCATCAGCCGCTCCAGGATAGAGCGTCCAAATATTGTTTCATTGCCGCGCGACGACGCGCTGATTAGAGCCGTGTCAATCAATTGAAGTCACTTTAGAATTAGGTTCTTAAGGGAAACTGACCGATGAGTCAATGTAATCCAGATGCAACAATCGAGCAATCACTCGTGGTTGGCCCAGGGTCGCGTCCATCTAACTTAACAATCCGGCAACCTGCCTGTACTTGCCCAACCCGCAAGCCCAAACATAACATTATACGGGGCTATGGCGTCTCCATCGACGGAGGTAATCGCCGCGAGTTTAAAGCACCAATCGGTCGCTGAGCGATTCTAGTTCGCGTTTCGCGCGACTGGTAAGCTCGTGGGGTTATGGGGCTTACTCGCGCTCTCCTGTTCGATTTTGGAGGCACGCTCGATTGGCCCGAGCATTGGCTGGACCGTTTCCTGCGGCATTACCGGGCGGCGGGTTTGGAACCGAGCCGCAAGGAACTCGACCTCGCGTACGACGATGCGACGCGGAGAGCCTACCGCAACGGGGAGCCGTTGAAGCGGCTGGGGCTGCGTGATTTGGTCCGCTACCTGGTCGGCGTGCAACTCGATTACCTGTGCGAACACGGCCCCGAGCCGCTGCGGGACGCGTTGGCACTGGCCAATCGGGCTAGCGGTCTCGATGAATTAGCCGTCGCCATCAGTGCGCGGTTTGCGGCTGAATCGAGCATCGGGCTTGAAAACAGCCGAGAAGTGATGTCGTCACTCTCATCGCGTTTCAAACTTGGCGTGGTTTCCAATTTCTATGGAAACCTCGATTGCGTGCTGGCCGAGGCCGGGATGGCTGAGATGGTGAAAGTGGTGATCGACTCGGGACGGATCAAGATTTACAAACCCGACGCGCGGATCTTCGAGGCCGCGCTGCGCGGTTTGGGACTGCCGGCGGATGCCGTCGTGATGGTGGGTGATTCGCTCGGCAAGGATTGTATCCCGGCGCGCCGGCTGGGGATGCGCACGGTGTGGCTGCGCACCGGTGTTCAGGGCGACGGCGACGCGGTCGCTGATTTTATTATCGGCAAATTGGAGGATCTCAAGAGACTCGCATGG
>JBOHWJ010000534.1:0-6637 GCA_050736495.1 Binataceae bacterium (SeqCode)
GGCGGATGCCACGCGCGCTTTTCCTTTGACTCACCCGACGCAACGGACAAGCGGGTCGCGGCCGCGCCAGTCCGCGTTTATTCGTCGCACAACGCTTACATTCGCGCCGACTGTGAACGGGCGGCTACGCCACCGGTCACGCGCCCGCTAATACCGGCGCATATCGCCGGAGCGTTCAAACCAGCGCTGGCGGCGCGGCGCCGCCTAGGCACACACGCTCGTCAGCCCTCCGTCCACCCCCATTTGACCTTGTTGGCCGCGATCTGTTCGGGCGTGGGATGCTCTATCTGCACGAAACTCTTGACCTTGAACTGATCTGCCATATCCACCGTTTTGTGGTTCAGCTCAATATCGTCCTTGAAAACTTCCGGCACCGCCGGCTCCTCGAAAATCGCCTGCCACGGACATTCCGGCTCGCAGGCGCCGCAGTCGATGCATTCATCCGGATGGATATAGAGCTGGTTGGGAAAGTTGTCTTTATCGTCACCGACGTACTCGTAGATGCAATCAACCGGACACACGCTGACGCATCCGGTGTCTATGCAGTCGATGCAAAGTCTGGTTATTGTCCACGGCATAGCTGCTTATCCTCTCTGGAAAACATCCGGGATTTAACCTATCGCGGAGCCGCGGTGCAGAAAAGCCCGAACCTCTCCATGCACGCCCAAAAGAGAATCCGGCTCCCGATTTTCTTGCCATACCAGCGCGCGCATGCCAAGGCTTCGGCGCCATTATTCGCACACGCCATCAAATGCCGGCGGGTTTTGAGCTCCACCCGCTTCGCTCCGAATCGCCGGCTAATCCTCGCGATTGCGCGCCGATCACGCGGACACTCACCGGAACAGGTTCTTGAAACTTTTGAGCGGATTGGCCGGCGCCGGAGTCGCACCCGGATTGGAACCTCCGCTGGAAATTGCGCCGGAGCCGCCGCCGAAGATACCGCCCAACCCCTTCTTATCGAGAAATCCGCCAATCTTGTTCCGGATCGCATGCGACGCGGCGCGCTGCGCCAGCACCTGAACATCGGGCACCACGGCCGGTTTTGGCAACTGACCCGCCACTCGCAACGGTATCTCGACCTGGCCATCTTTATCGGTCAGATAGGTCACGTTACGCTTCGCCGCCACCAGTTCCTTGCTGAACGGGCGCGAGAGCAGGATACGCGCCGCAAGGTTGATATTCTTGTCCATGTCGAACCACCCGTCGCCAAGAATCGAGTAGTCGGCCGACTGCGCTTTGATATCGTGCGAGGTAATGCGCGGACCCTGGAGCCGGAAGGTCAGGCTCGCGCTCTCGATATCGGTGTCAGGGTTCTTGAACAGTTCGGGATGGTTCCTGACGACCGTGGCCGGGACCAGCGCGCCGATACCGGGAATGTTGTCGGCCTTGGCGAGCGCCTGCGCAACGACGTTGATGCCGACAAGTTTGCCGTTGCGTAACAGCGCGCGGCCGTTACCCGTGAGCGTCCGTTTGATTTGATCGAACTTGGCGCCGTTGCCGGAAACCTGAAGGTTGCCGGTGAGAATGCCGCGAACCGTTGCGGCCGCCTTGGCCTTCTGCGCCTCCATGGCCTTTTGCACATCGAGATTGGCGCAGTTGAGCGCCAGGTTGAAAGCCGGATCCGCGCCCAGCGTTGCGCTGCCGTTGGCCGCGATAGCACCGCCGTAGGCGTTGAGCTTGAGCGATCCGATATCGAGGCGCTGACCACCATACGTGGCCGCCAGCGCGAGGCTTTGGTACGGCACGTTGGCGACCATTCCGGAAGGCGAGGTCAGGCTGGTCGTCGCCCGCAGATCATCGCGCAAATTCTGTGTCGAGCCAGAGAGCGTTCCACGCGCGGCAAGCTGGGTCATTTGCTCGTCGCCGGCGTCCTTGCGGCTCGGCACGAGTTCGGCGAGCTTCAGGGTATCGACATTGAACTGATAGGTCGCCTTAAGCGGTTGCAGCGAGCTTGCCGTCGCTTGCAGCTTCGCATGGCCGGAACCGAGGTTGAAGGCGAGTGGGCCGAGATCCGCCGTATTGCCCGCTATTTTGATAGTGCCGGTCAGATCGCTAACCGGCGGCGCCTGCGCGCCTGGAACAGTCACGGCAACGGAAGTCAGCTTGATCTCACCATTGACTGTGGGCTTCTTGTTGGTCAGCGCGACGGTTGCGTGAATCCCGGTGCTGCCACTGGGATTGTACTTCGCCGCCGCCACCAACAACTTGGCCAGCGTGGCAAGGTCGAAGTCATTGGTATCTATACGGGCGGCGAAATTGCCATTGCCGATGGTGATATCGCGCGCCTTCATCTGGAGCGTCGCCAGCGTCAGGTTCACCGCGCTCACCTCCACCTTGTTGTTGGCGCGCCGCCCACTGACCGCGAAGGTGAACGGCACGCCGGCGGGCTTATCGAACTGGCCTTGGTAGACGACATGGTTCTTGCTCAGATCGCTGGAAGCGTCGAAGTTGACGGCGCCGACAGTGCCGCCAAGTTTGGCTTTGAGCTTGAGCGGCTGGGAAAGCGAGAGCGCAGGCGGGATTGCATGGGCCATTTGCGGCATCGCATGCAACCGTGCGATCGAAATTGGTCCAATTGTGGCGTCGAGGTCCAGCGGCGCCGCCGGAATATCGAGGCGGCCGGCGCGCGTGATCGGTCCGACCTTTCCGCTGACGCTAAGATTCTGTTGCCCACCCAGCGCCGCCAGCGTGAGGTCCACGTCAAACGGCGCGCCGGCGCTGAAATTGTCGACCGCAAGGTTGAGCGCATTGATAGTCAAGGGCGGGCCACCGCTCTGCGCATCGCTGTAAAAGACTCGCCCGTCGTCGATAGAAAACCTTCTGATCGAGATATTGCCGAGCGCGCCTTCGCCGCCGCTCGATTTCGCGGTGCGGGGCGCCGCTTCCATGGGATTGCCGCCTGCGGGATTGCCAGTGGCCGGCGCCTTATGATGTCCAACCGCGGGCGCCGTGGCAGCTTGAGCTCCCGGCTTCTTTCCAATCGTGCGGACGTTGAGAACGCCGGCTGGGTTGCGGATGACCCGCACCTGCGGCTCTTCAAGGACGAGGCGGCGTACTTTCACATGGCGAAAGAGCAGCGGCAGGAATTCGACTTCGACGGCGACATTGTTGGCGGTGAGAAAGGGCTCCTTCGAGAAAGCGGGATCGTCGGCGACCTTGACATGGGTAACATTCATCATCACGCCCCAGCCGATACTCGCCGTGATATCACCGGCCTCGACCGGGCGGCCGAGCGCAGCGCTCGCGCGAGCCAGAATGTAGCCGCGGTTGGCCTTAATAATCGAGTTGAGGTTGAGGACGGCGTAGACCACCAGTCCGATGAAAATAAGAACGATGACACCAATTACGCCGCCAACGATCGGCAAAGTCCTGCGCATGTGAAGTCCCCTCGGTTAGCCGCGACGGCTGGCGCGCCGCCGCAGCATAGCCCATTGTAACTGCTCGGACGCGCCGTATTCCAACCGCTGCTCAGACCGTTGCCGCAACATTGAGTCATTCCTGATTTCGGAGAAGACCTGCCTGATTTCGGAGAAGACCTGCATTCGATGCAGCTATTTCCAGGCGCGATGTTGACTTCGTGGAGCGAGGCCTGAACAGTGGGATCGGCAAAGGTCAGAATCGTATCGTGGTGATTCTTTCGATGAGGCTGCACTTCCGCATAGCCGTTATTGCGATACTCGCGCTGCTGATAAACGGCGCCGGTTTTTGCCATGCCGCTATGCCGGCTTGCGCCGCATCCGCGTGCGGCGCTCACGAGCGTCACAGTACCTGCCCTATGCATCAGCGGCATCAGCACTCGCGGGGCGTTCAAGAGTGTTGCCAAACGGCCGCTTGCAGCCCAAACGCGATCGACAGCGACGTTGATGCGCACGCGCGCGCCCACTTGACCGGGCTGCCGTCGATCCCCGTTCGCGCACCCATCCTTCTTCTGGCTCCTGCGGCAGCGACACTCAGGCCGACCAGGGAAGGCCCTTCACCACCGTCGGCTATTCCGGTATTTCTCGCGACTCGCACTCTTCTGCTTTGAACCTCTGATCGATCGATCCGTTTTCCTCGCGGCGGCACCGACGCGGCTCAAATTGGCCGCGATTGCCGCGAAGGAATCCGCCGTGGCGCGTCCTTACGGCTGAAGTGTGCGGTGGCGCGCCGGATTGTTGGATCGCGATTTGGAGGTTCGTCTGATGTCAGTTCAAACCACCCGCGACGGGCATGGGCCGTCGCTCCCCGGAAGTTGGCACGGAACTTCTCCAGGGGTCACGCGCCGGCGCTTCGTTCAGGGATTGATTGCAGGAGGCGTCGTCGCCGGTTTTGACCTCACGGGCCTTTCCACTCTGGCGGCAGCCTCACCAAGGCGGCGCCAGGCCACTTTAACCGGCACCAAGTTCAATCTCGTGATCGAGGAGGCCGCTGTTAATTTCACCGGCCGGCCGGGTATGGCAACGACCGTAAACGGATCCGTGCCTGCGCCGCTTCTGCGCATGCGCGAGAGCGACACCGTGACGATTGCCGTCAACAACCGGCTGAAGGGAACCAGCTCGATCCATTGGCATGGGTTCCGAATACCTGCGGACATGGACGGCGTGCCAGGCCTGAGCTTCCCCGGCATCGCCCCCGGCGAGACCTTCGTCTACCGCTTTACGCTGAAACAGAGCGGCACCTACTGGTATCACGGCCACAGCCGCTTTCAGGAACAGACCGGACTTTACGGCCCAGTGATCATCGATCCGGCGTACAAGGACCCGGTCGCCTACGATCGCGAATACGTGGTGTTGCTATCGGACTGGACCGACCAGGACCCCGAAGTCGTTTTCAGCAATCTCAAGCAGCAAAGCGATTACTACAACTTCCATCAGCGGACGGTCGGCACATTTTTCTCCGACGCCCGGAAAAAAGGCCTGGCGTCGACTATCTCGAACTACCTGATGTGGGCACGTATGAACATGAGCCCCACCGACATTCTCGACGTCAGTGGGAACACCTATACCTACCTCATGAATGGCAGTACGCCCGCCGCGAACTGGACCGCGCTGTTCCGGCCGCGCGAACGCGTCCGCCTGCGCTTCATCAACGCATCGTCGATGACCATCTTCGACGTCCGCATTCCTAACCTGCCGATGGCCGCGGTGCAGACCGACGGCAACGACGTCGAGCCGGTGACGGTCGATGAGTTCAGGATTGCGGTCGCCGAAACTTACGACGTGATCGTCCAGCCGCCCGATCACTCCGCTTACACGATCTTCGCGCAGGCACAGGATCGAACCGGCTACGCACGCGGCACGCTGGCGCCCGCCCAGGGAATGTCGGCGGCAATTCCACCGATGGATCCCCGCCCGCTGCGCACGATGGTCGATATGGGCATGGGGAGCATGCACGGAATGCACGGCAGGTCCGGCATGCCGATGGAGCGCATATCCGGCATGAGTATGCCAAGTCAGCTCAGCGACGTGGAGGTGCGCGAATTCGCGAAACGAGCGCATATGACCGGCATGAACGCGCCCGGACAGCCCGAACCATTCACCAGTGCCGAATTTACGGTTCCGGACATGGGCAGCATGAAGGCGCCGATCTCGGAAAACGTTAAGCCGCATGTCGGCCCGCAAGTCGATAACATCGCCGAGATGCCAACCGAACGGCTCTCAAGTGCCGGTGAGGGCTTTCCCGCCGGGCGGCGCGTGCTTTCCTATTCCGACCTGCGTGCCATTTATCGCGGGACCGACCCGCGCCCGCCCGCTCGCGAGATCGAAATCCATCTGACCGGCAACATGGAACGCTTCATCTGGGGCTTCGACGGAGAGAAATTCAGCGACGCGGAACCAATCAGGCTGAAGCTCGGAGAACGGGTGCGAATCATCCTGGTGAACGACACCATGATGGAGCATCCGATGCACCTGCACGGGTTGTGGAGCGAGCTGGAAAATGACAAGGGCGAGTTTCGGCCCTACAAACACACCATCAATGTGAAGCCCGGCGAGCGCCTGGCCTTTCTCGTCAGCGCTGACACGTCTGGTCAGTGGGCCTTCCATTGCCACCTGCTTTATCACATGGAGGCCGGCATGTTCCGCGCCGTGATCGTTTCGTGAGCGCCACCAAACCATTCCTCTGTTGTTCCCGGACAATCCTTTTCCCAGGCATAGTTGCGTTGGCGATATGGGCCGGCTCCGTTGCGCACGCACAACCACCAGGTCCCGGGACCCCGGTCTATACGCAGTATGGAGAGCCGCCGGTCGAAGACAACACGATCTTTTACCACCTGCTGTTTAATCAACTCGAAGGCCGCACCAACGGACCGGATAACGAATTCCGCTGGGACGGCGAGGGCTGGGCCGGCACGGACATGAACAAGCTCTGGTTCAAGTCCGAGGGATTTCTCGAGCATGGCATAGCAACCGATGGCGACACCGAGGCGTTATACGATCGGCCGCTACCGCGCCTCAAATATTTCGACCTGCAGGCCGGGGTCCGCCACGACCTTGATTCCAATCCCGGGCGTACTTGGGGGGCGCTTGGCGTCGAAGGGCTGGCGCCCTATTGGTTCCAATTCGCGCCGACCTTCTATTTCAGCAGCGACGGCCGGGTGGCCGGGCGTATTGTCGGTTCGTACGACCTGCTGATCACCAATCGTCTAATCGCGCAGCCC
>JBOHWJ010000535.1:0-24245 GCA_050736495.1 Binataceae bacterium (SeqCode)
CACCTCGTTGGCGGCGTTGAGACAGGCCGGCATGGTGCCACCCGCCTCGAGCGCGTCGTAACCGAGCCGCAGGCATGGGAAACGCGCGAAGTCCGGCTCCTCGAAGCTCAGATTGGCGCATCGCACCAGCGATATCGGCTTCAGATGGCCGAGTGGCAGGCGGTCGGGATAGGCGAGGGCGAAGGCTACCGGTATCGCCATGTCGGCAATCGCCATCTCGGCGATGATCGAGCCGTCGACCAACTCGACCATCGAATGAACCACGCTCTGCGGATGAATCACGACATTGATCTGAGCGGCTGCCAGATCGAACAGCCAGTGCGCCTCGATCACTTCGAGTCCCTTGTTCATCAGCGTGGCCGAATCGACGGTGATTTTATTGCCCATCCGCCAGGTCGGATGATTGAGCGCGTCCTTGACTGTAATCGAATCGAAACGATCGGCCGGCCATTGCCGGAACGGTCCACCCGAGGCGGTCAGGATGATGCGCTTGAGCGTAGCGGGTGGGCGGCCTTCAAGGCATTGGAAGATGGCATTGTGCTCACTGTCGACCGGCAGCAGGTGGACGCCGTTGTCACGCACCGCGCGCGTCACCATCTCGCCGGCGAGAACCAGCACCTCCTTGTTGGCGAAGGCGATGTCCTTGCCCGCCTGGATCGCGGCGAGTGTCGGTCTGAGACCGAGCGCGCCGACCAGCGCGGACATCACGAGTTCGGCCTTGTGATGAGTGGCGGCCGCGATGGCGCCTTCCGCACCGTGAAGAATCGTGAGCTTGCGCGGGTGGATACGCTCGGCCAATTCGATCGCAAGCTCGGCGGTCGCAACGGAAACCAGTTCGGGCTCGAACTGGCAAATCTGTTCGGCAAGCAGAGCAATGTTGCGGCCTGCCGCCATCGCAACGACGCGATAACGGTCGCGGAAACGTCCCACCACATCGAGCGTGGTGACGCCCACGGAGCCGGTGGAACCCAGAATCGAGATCGACTTCATGGCGCGTCCTCCAGCGCGGTCACCGCATGGCTATATCAGCTAAGCGGCGGCGGAAACGTCCGAGCGCCATCAACGGAAAGTAGTGTGCGTAAAAGTGGTAGCGCAGGTAAAAATGATTCGGAAACCCGGTGCCGGTGAATTCAGTTTCATCCCAGTCGCCAGCGTCGTTCTGCCGTTCCATCAGCCAGGCTGCTCCGCGCATCGCGGCGTCACTCAAGGCGTCCTCGCCAGCGAGCAGTCCGATCAAAGCCCACGCGGTTTGCGACGGGGTGCTGGTGCCGTGTCCGCGATAAGCCGGGTCCTTGTCGCTGAGACAGCTTTCACCCCATCCGCCATCGGGATTCTGCACCGACTTGAGCCAGGCCACAGCCCGCTTGATCCACGGCCGCTCGAGGTCAATGCCGATCGCGCGCAGGCCCGAGAGCGCCGAGAAAGTGCCATAGATATAGTTGACGCCCCAACGGCCCCACCAGGCGCCGTCGCCGTCCTGCTCGCGCTTGAGCCAGTCGATGGCACGGCGGGCGACCGGGTGTTCGGGACGATAACAGCACGCCGCCATCATTTCGAGCACACGGCCGGTCAGATCGGGACACGCCGGATCGGTCGAAGCTTCGACGTCGGCGAAGGGCGCATGGTTGAGCCATTCCGAGTCGTTGTCAACATCGAAGGCGGCGAAACCGCCGCCCTTCGATTGCATTCCCATCACCCAGTTCGCGCCCACGCGCACCGCGCGTTCGTGCGCGTCCGCGTTCTCGGTCGCCGCCTCGGCTAGCACCATCAGGATCACGGCCGAGTCATCGACGTCGGGGTACCAGTCATTGTAAAACTCAAACGACCAGCCGCCGGGCTCGAGGTGCGGCCGTTTTATCGACCAATCACCTTGCTTGAGGATTTGGTGATCGACCAGCCACTTCGCCGCATCGCGAATCGCCGGATGGTCGCCGCTCAGACCCGAATCGAGCAACGCCTTGGCGGCCAGCGCGGTGTCCCAGTTGGGCGAGACGCAGGGCTGAAACAGAATCGAATCGCCCATGTCCCAGGTCAGCTCGCGCACCGCCTCGAGTGCTTTTTTTATGGCCGGATGGTCATTGCGGTAGCCGAGTCCCTTGAGCGCCATCGGACTCAGCAGGTAGCACGGTTCGATTCCGCCCCACGAGCCGTTGGCGTCCTGATGTTCGATCACCCAGTGCTCGGCGTAACGGATTGCGCGGGCGCGCAAGCGCTTGAGATGGTGATGGTCGTAGGAGCGCAGCAGCTTGTCGGTGATCAGAAGTCCGTTGCGCAGCGAGATCAGGCGCTTGCCGCGCGGGAGTTTGAACTTGGTGAAGTGGGGCGGCTGGATATAAAGCTCGAGCACGCCCTGGCGCCAGTCGATCGGCACTTTCGGTTTCGCCGCCTGCAGCAGCATCAGCGCGAACAGCGTGCCGCGCGCCCACGAGGACAGTTCGTACATGTTGACCGGAAACCAGTTCGGCAACAGGGTGATTTCAACCGGCAGCGCGGCCGTCGCGCCCCACGGCAACTGGTTCATCGCGGCCAGGTAAAAGCGCGCGAGCGTGCCCGTGTGCGCGATCCCGCCGCGGGAAAGAATCCAGCGCCGCGCCTGCATCATAGGCTCGTCGCCGGCCCTCAGGCCGACCAGTTTCAGGGCGAAATAGGCTTCGATGGAGGTCGACAAATGACCTTCGCCGCCCGGGAACAACGTCCAGCTTCCGTCCGGCTCCTGGATATCGAGCAGCAGGCGTTTGAGCTTGGCGTCGAGTTCGGGTTCGGGCTCAAGCTCCATGAAGCGGTTGAAGATGATGTATTCGGCATTCATCTCCGCATTCGCTTCGAGCGCTTTCTGCCAATAGCCTTCGGGACGCTGCATGGCGAGCAGCGAGCTTTGCGCGCGAGTGATCGTGAAATCGACCTTCGCGGCGAATTCGTCACGCGGCGGCGCGCTCACGGCCGCCTGTCCATTTGTCATTTGAAAAGCCTGTTCCATAGAAACCTAAGTTCACTCCACCGTCACGACAGCCACGGCTGGATGTACGCCGGAAATTTCCATCTCAGGGAGTCACCGCGCATTTGAGCACCGCGCCGCACTCCATCAGTGCGAAGACTTCGGCGAGTTCGCTGAGCCTGCGATGTGCGTTGATAATCGGTCCCGCGCCGAGTTCGCCGCCGCATAACAACTCGAAGGCGCGCCGCACGTCGCGCGGGCGGAAATGGAAGGGCGCCAACAGAGTCAGGTTGTCGTAATGCATCCGGCGCGTATCGGCGCTGAGTGCCGTATTGACCGGACATCCACCGAAAAACACGACGCGCCCGCCGCGCCGCACACGCGCAAACGCCGCCTGCCAGCCGGCGACCTGACCGGTGCATTCGATTACCAGATCGGGACCATAACCGCCGTTGAGCGAGGCGACCGTTTCCTCGGCGTCGCGCTGATTCACGTCGATCACGCGGTCGGCGCCAAGCTCGCCCGCCCATCGAAGCCGCGCCTCACCGCGTCCGGCGATGACGGTTTCACGCACTCCCGCAGCCTTGAGCGCGAACATGTGCAGCAATCCGAACGCGCCCGCACCGACGATGAGTACGGTTTCGAATTGCTCGGGCCGCGCCATCGCCTGCGCATGTACAACGCATGCGAGCGGTTCCAGCAGGGCCGCTTCCTCGAACGGCAACTCCGCCGGTTTTCTGAACGCATTTTGGGCGACGACGTGGGGCGGGATTAAGAGGTAGTCGGCGTATCCCCCCATCACCATCTTCTCCATCGCCTGCGGGCAGAGATTCTCCTGTCCGCGCGCGCAGTGGAAACAGTGGCCGCAGGGCGCGGTCGGCGCCGCCATCAGCGCATCGCCGACGTGAAATTCAGTAACGCCGTCGCCAACTTCGCGCACCACGCCGGAAAATTCATGGCCCAACGGCGTCGGCATCGGCCACATCGGATGGCCGCGGCGATAAGCCTTCAAGTCGGTGCCGCAACTGAGCGCGCATTTCACTTCGAGCAAAAGCGCGCCAGGCCCTGGATGAGGCGGATCAAAATCGCGCAGTTCGAGCCGTCCCGGCTCGACCAGCATTGCCTGACGTGCGCGCTGATGTGCGGAGCCACAGGCTTGTGCGAGGCCGGTTCGTGAATGTGTGTCAGGTGTACCCGCAGGCGTATCCCGCGCGCCGGCCCACGCGTTGGCGGCCGTATCGCTTGCCGCACCGGTATGATCCGCCGCGTTGTTGGGGTTGGCGCTCACAGGTGGCGCTCCACGGCGAAGGTTGCGAGCATTCTGAGCGGTTCGGCGCGCTGATCGAAACTCGCCAGCGCCTGCCGTGCGCGGCGCTCCAGTTCATGTGCGAGATCGCGCGAGCGTGCGACCCCAATAAGCGAAGGGTAGGTCGCTTTGCCACGCGCTTCATCCTTATGTGTGCGTTTGCCCATGTCGGCGGTCGATGCTTCGACGTCGAGCAAATCGTCGACAACCTGAAAGGCGAGGCCGAGCGCGGCCGCATACTCACGCAATGCCGCCAGTTGCGTTTCGGTGGCGCCGCCCAGCCGCGCACCGCAGCATACTGCGGCGATGAACAGCGCTCCGGTCTTTTTGCTGTGGAGATATTCGAGTTCGCGCAATTCCAGCCGACGGCCTTCGCCGAGCATATCGATCACCTGGCCGCCAACCATTCCGTCCGAGCCCGCGGCGCCAGCCAATTCCGCGATCGCTTCGAGTAACGCCGCCGGTGCGGCCTTGAGCGCGGGTGACGACGCCGAACGTGCAAGCACTCTGAAGGCGTCGGTCAGCAAACCGTCGCCAGC
The DNA here is from genome assembly GCA_050736495.1 of Binataceae bacterium (SeqCode). Taxonomy (GTDB): domain Bacteria; phylum Desulfobacterota; class Binatia; order Binatales; family Binataceae; genus JBOHWJ01. The sequence continues at coordinate 4,781 of JBOHWJ010000535.1, forward strand.
CAGGGTCGCGATCGCTTCGCCGAAAACCGTGTGATTGGTCGGACGGCCGCGGCGCAAATCGTCGTCATCCATGCAAGGCAGATCGTCATGCACCAGCGAGTAGGTGTGGATCATTTCGATCGCGCATGCCAGGCCCATCGCAGCCTCGGGCGGACCGCCCACCGCTTCGCACGCCGCCAGAGCGAGTATCGGGCGCAGACGTTTGCCGTTGGCCAGCAGGCTATAGCGCATCGCCTCGAACAGGCGGGCCGCCGGGCCTTCGGCTTGCGCCACGTTTTGCTCCAGCGCGCGCTCGACCATTTGCGCGCGCTGATCGAGATAGCGGTTAAAATCGAGCCCATCGGCGCGCCGCCGCTTGACGGAGCCGGTGTCGGCCATGGCGGGCGCGCAAGCAACGGTATCCCGGCCAGGCTCGTTTCCTTCCAAGGGCTTGGCGTCTCGCATCGCTTATCGCTTTTCCTCGTGTGTTCGGTCGAGTCTCGGGGCTCGTCCGGCACTCCAGCCCATCACCGCGCGACTTGCCACAAAAACGCATCTTAGCGCGCTTCCCAGGAAATGGCCGGTCACTGGCTTGCGCGCCTTTGGCGGCACTCCGCGAGTACCGGCGTAGCAATCCCGGTCCTTCGCGATATGCCGGTCCCGGAAACGTCCACAAGACCGCCGGACGCCGAGTCAAGGCGCCCTCCGGCGGTACCGATGGATCTTCAAGACATGTAGTGGCGTACCATCCGCCACGAGTCTTTCAGGTTTTTGCCAAAATCCAACGCGACAGTTCCTTCAAAGCCGGAATGCAGTTTGCAGTCGCGGCAACGGATGTCTTGCTTGGTGCGGTAGAACTCCCAGTCAGTGGCTTCGTGTAACTGCCGGAAGGTTTTGTAATGCCCGTTGGTAATCAAGTAGCAGGGACCTTTCCATCCCTGCGGATTGCGCGTCACCGTGGTCCATGGACTGCACAAAAGATCACGGTCGCCGGCCAGGTAATCGAGGTAGATTGGCGTATTGATAATCTTGTAGTCTTCGGCCAGCTTGCGTACGCGCTTGAACTTGTAGGGCATCTCCTCCTTGCTGAGATAAATGTCGTTGGTCAGCACCTGGTAATGATAACCGGGCGTGAGCAGCATCCCGTCGACGCCGAGACCGCCGAGAAAATGGATCAGCTCGTCGATCTCTTCGGCGCTGGTTTCCTTGAACACGGTCGAGTTGGTCTGAACCCGATAGCGCTTCTCCTTGAGCATCTTGATCATGCGCACGCAGGTGTCGAAGACGCCGTGGCGGTCGACCACGCGGTCATGGGTCTCGCGCATGCCATCGATATGGATGTTGAAGCTCAGGTAGGCGCTCGGCGCGACCTGCTTGACGAAACGCTCGAGCAGGATCGCGTTAGTGCAAATCTGGACGTGGCGTTTCTGCGCGATGAGGCCCTGGGTCAGCGGTACGATATGCTTGTACATCAGCGGTTCGCCGCCGCAGACCGAGACGATAGGGGCACCCGCTTCCTGCGCCGACGCGAGCGCTTCTTCGAGCGGGATCTGGTCGCGAATCGTGTCCTTGTATTCGACGATACGGCCGCATCCGATACACGCGAGGTTGCACGCATGGAGCGGCTCCAGCATCAGCACGAGAGGAAAATATTTCTCGCCGGAGCGCTTCCTCTCACGCATGTAACGGCCGAGGTCAATCATCAGTCTTAGCGGCATTCGCATGCTATCGATCCTTGTCGGCTAGGGAAGTTGTGGAGACGGTGTTTCGCGCAGCGGTTCGCTGGATCGAATGTCGTTGAACAGCCACTGGCTCAGCATCGCCATGACGCCTTCGACGTCGAGGCCCTGGTTACCCAGGAACAGGCATTCGATCAGCAGCCCGTTCAGGGTCGAGAGCAAATAACTCGCGACCATCTGCGGCGAAAACTGCAGCGAGGACAGCCCCTTTTCCTGCACCTTGGCGACCATGTCGACCAGCAACGTGCGGTAACCGTCGTAAAGCTTCAAGACCTGGCCGGTCAGACTGTCGGATCGCTGCTCGTCGTGTAGTAACTGCGCCACGAAGAAGCGGATAGAACTGGCATTGTCACGCACGAAGAGCAAATACGACTCGACTAACTTGAGAATCTGCTGCTTCTCATCGAGTGCCCCTGTCTCTTCGGCAAAATCAATGAAGTAAGGTTGCAACAGGCGGTTCAACACCGCCAGGAAAAGTTCCTCCTTGGTCTTGAAGTGCCAAAAGATGAGTGCCTTGCTGACCCGAGCCTCGCGGGCGACTTCAGACATCGAGGTCTCATGAAAACCGCGGTCGGCGAACAATCGAGCCGCCGCTTTCAGAATCTCGTCGCGTGAGTCCTGGGCTCGTGATTCTGACGAATTTGCGGGGGGATCCGCCGCGTTCATCGCGTTTTACGGCTGCGGTTACGGATGCGCCGCCGCGTCCTCCAACTGATTCGGCCGCCTTCCCGGCTGAGGCGCGCCTTGACTGTCAGACGGTGTATCGCTCAGGCCCGCCGATACGCGCCTGCCGACGGCTCTCAATGGGCACCCTAACCTAGCGGTCAATCAAGACTTTAACCTGCCCGGCTGGAAAGTCAATAGGGACCTCCCGCGACACGGCCGTGCCTTAACGGCCATACGGCCGGCAAGACCCGGGACTGATACGGAGACGGGGAGCAGTTGATCGTGCGGCTATATAGAATGGCGTCGCGTATGTTCAGATCACGACGGCGGCATTTGGATGGATGTGTGCGTGAAGCGTGGACCGGCTAAACCGCGCGGGGGAATGACGTGGAGCACGAGCAAGAAGTGGAACCAGCAACGGATGCACCACCGCTTAATCGCGACGAAGGTCATAGCGGCGGCGAGGAACTGACGCGCGGCGAGCGTTCGTTGCTGCGGCGGGTCTCCCGGGCGCTCAAGTTCGCCGATTTCATGGCGGTCCTGATGGTGTTCGCGACCGCCTTCAGCGCATTTGCCACTTGGCGCACCGCAACTGTCACTAACCTGCTGTTCAGCGTTTCCGAACGGCCGTATGTTGGCATCGAACGAGTTCGCTTCGATTCGATCACCAACAAGAATGCGCGGCTGATGGTCGATCTGCGCAACTTCGGCAAGATTTCGGCGACTGACGGCGTAGTCGTGACCCGGTTGTTGGTGGACGGTCATCCGATGCAAAGCGGGCTGGCGAACACGGTCAACGTCGGGATGGTATCGCCGAACGTTCCCCAACTGTTTTTCCGCTTTGTGCCGGGCAACGTTTATCACGCTATCAGCATCGGTAGTGCGCGTTTCGTCGTGCACGTCATCGTCGCATACCGCGGTCCGGATCATCGTGAATTTTGCTACAACGAACTGATGACCTACGATGCGCGGGCGCGGGCCTTCGCTTCGAGCGGCGGCAGTGATCGTTGCGGCGCCGCGGTTTACTGATGGCGTGACTTTACGCGCTTCAGCCTTGGCCCAAGTTCATCCCACGCCGCGCGCGCAACTCCATTGCCAGTTGCGGCCTCACCGTTGCCAACCGCGCGATCATCTGGCAATTTCACCCTTAAGCGGTTGCCGATGCGATGTCCTATCTGCAAGAAGCCGGTTGACGCCGCCGCGTCCAACCGATTCAGACCCTTCTGCTCGGAGCGCTGCCGCACGATGGACCTGGGCGCATGGGCGGTAGAGGGCTATCGCGTGCACGGCGCCGAGGTCGAGGACCACGAGCATCCGAGCGACCATCCGGATCACGGTGGCAAAAAGAAGATCGTCCATTGAGCGGCCATGATGACGGTGAGGTGGAGGGGGCGCCAGTCCGTGGCGGTCCCGCGCGAGTTCACCCCAGCGCCATCGTCGAGGCCGACGTTGATCTTGGTCCGGAGGTCGACGTTGGCCCTTTCTGCATGCTGCAGGGGCGGATTCGAATTGGCGCGGGCACTCGCCTGATTGGCCACGTCACTATTTTCGGGGACACCGAAATTGGCGCCAGTAACGTCGTTCATCCCAACGCCGTGATCGGCGATGAGCCGCAGGATCTCGCCTACAGCGGCGGCCCGCGTGCCGTCCGCATCGGCGATCGCAACGTCTTTCGCGAGGGCGTCACAATTCATCGCGGCAGCGAACACGGTGCGGTCACGACTATCGGCGACGGCAACTTCTTCATGCAGAACGCGCACGCCGCGCACGACTGCCGCATTGGCAGTTCGACCGTAATCGCCGGCGGCGCACTGCTCGCCGGATGGGTCGAAGTGGGTGACCACGCGCTGGTCTCCGGCAATTGCGTAGTGCATCAGCACGTGCGCATCGGGCGGCTGGCGATGATGCGCGGATTGAGCCGCACCAGCCGGGACGTGCCACCGTTCTGCATCATGGACCTGACCCATACCTTGCGCGGAATCAACGTGGTCGGACTGAGGCGGGCGGGCATCAGCGCCGGCGCCATTCGCGCTTTGCGCGATGCCTTTACGGAGCTATTTGGGCGGCGTCGGAATTTGAAGGTCGCAATCGAGCGGTTGATGGAGACTGCTGCGTTGTGCCCCGAAGTCGCCGAGATGGTCGACTTCATACGCCACAGCAAGCGCGGTGTCGCCTTCGGTCCGAAGGATCGTGGCGGCGCCGTGGAAGACTACTAGCGCGCGCTGAGCCAGCGGCTTGCAAGGGGCGGGCGCGCAACGGGTCAGGCGCGCCCGTTCATTTTGCCGCGTACCAGTTCTTCCAATCGATGCGGCACGAGCACCATCCGGCGCCCATCGCGAAAAATCATCCGGCGGCGCTCGAAGTCGGTTAGGATCTGCGTCACCTTGGGCCGTGATCCGCCTACCAGGTCGGCGATTTCGTGATGCGTTGGTATGACCCGCAAAAGCGTTCCACGCGAATTGCGCGCGCCGAACTCGGAGGCGAGTTCGAGAAGCGCCACTGCCACCCGGTCGCGCAGCGCGAGGCCAAGGAAGGTCGGGTAACGCACGAACATTCCGCTCAGGCGTCCCATCATCGTTGCCAGAATGCTGGTGACGGCCGACGGGTCGATCCCAAACGCGATCCGGGAGAAGTTCGCGGCGCTAAGCTTGCCGATGCGGCAATCGCTAAGCGCCTCGCATTGGAAGTTGTGGCCGATCAGCGTGGGCAATTGCGGAACCTTGAAGATGAGGCCCGGTGGCATCAGGGCCACCACCGTTCGCGCACGGCGAACGCTGGTGTTAGTCAGCCGGGCTATTCCCGAGAGGAGGAAATAGACGTCCTGGCCGGTTTTCCCGTTATCACCGAAAATAACATTGTTGCGGCTAACGTCAGAACACGCCATCGCGGCGCACAACCGCCGTAACTGAGGCGCCGCCAGCGATGAGAGCCCGTCGAGCCGGCTCAGGAGTTCCAGGTCATCAGAAGATCGTGCCTGTGCCATTTGATAGGCCTCCTCGAAAGGATATGAGCTTTACCACAACTAATCGTAAAAGCTACTTTCATATTCGAGCCGATCTAAAATTGGCTCAAACGGTCACCTGGGTAACGTAGCCAGTCTTTGAATCAGCGCATTTCCGCGGGCGGCGCGGCCTACAGGCGCTTTGCCGCCACGGATTTCTTTTCACCGCCGGCACCGAAATCCTAGTCTCGCGAAGAGACCTTTGCCTGACCCGGAAAAAGGTTGAGTAGATGTGTTCGTCGGTGGAAGAGGCGCAGGCGAATGGGCTGACGAAATATACCCATCCCTCACCATAGCGCCGTTCCTCGATCAAAAAGAGAGGGGTTGATTTAGCGGGATGGCACCGTGGCCGCCGCCATGCGAGTATAAATGCCGTCGCATCTTATGCTTAGCCGATAGCGTGTGATCAAGGCCGATCCGGACTCATGCGGCGTCTTGCTCCAATCATCGGTCTTCTTATAGTCCTCCTGTCAGGCCTAACGGCGTTGGCTGCGCCGGTTCGGGTTCCGCTGCGGATCGACTACCTCACTCTCGACCAGGCCCTGAAGCAGCAGGCCTATACCGCTCCCGGTGGACGTGCCGAACTCTGGCAAGGCGCGAGCGTCTGCGAATACTTCCGCGCGGCCAATCCGCGCTTCAGCCACAATGGCACCACGGTTACGTTGGAGACCGATGGCGATTTGAGCGTCGGCATAGCGGTCGGCGGCAGGTGCGTCAGCCCGGTCAAATGGTCGGGCATTGTCGAACTTGACTCGATTCCGTATCTCACGCCCGCGCTCGCGCTCAAATTCCGGGTCATCAATATCAATCTGTACAACCCGCAACATCAGAAGACCCTGCTTGCCGGACGCGGCTTCGACCTCGTAAAGAGCTACCTGATTCCGCGTTTCGAGGACTTCTCATTCGATCTAAAGCCGGGGTTAATGCAACTGGAGGATCTCGTTCAGCAGGCGGCGACACCGGCGGTTGCCGATCGGGTGAAGACGGCGCTCGCGACGCTGCGGCCGATCCGGACGGTCGTGGTCGAGAACAATGCGGTCAGGCTGACGCTCGAGCTGACTGTGCCTGAAGTCTCGACGGCATCGCCGCTGATGACCGGACCGGCGCCGCCGCTGACGCCGGCTCAGGTCGCGGCGTGGCAGACCACACTGGATAACTGGGACGCCTTCATGGTCTTCGCCGTCAAGCAACTCGGCCTCACGGTCGACGATCCGCTGATTCGCCAGCGACTCTTCGACGTTCTGATGGATAGCCGCTATCGGCTGGTGGCGGCGCTGGCGCAGCCGCGGGACCTGAGCGCGGGACCTGATCCTGTGCGCATACTGTTTCTGCACGTGTGGACGCAATTGGGTCAAATCGTGCGGACCGCGGCTCAGCGTGGGCTTTTGCACACTCGCTCGCTGGAGTTCCTGTCCTTCATCTCGGCGGGCGACGCGCTGTTCGCGCTCGACCAGGCGGCGCCCGCGCTCGGAATGCGGGTGTCGGCCGGCGATCTGCGCCGCCTCGCCCGCATCATGGCGCCGCAAACCAACGGCAACCCGCTCGCCTATAGTTTCGACGAAGATCCGCAACTGCAGCAGCTTTTCGGCGTGACCGCGCCCGCCGAGACACCCGGTCCGGTCGAAATGCCCGCTGCCGCAACTACCACTGCGCCGGCGGGAGTCGTCCCGGCAACCCCCGCGCCTCCGGCGACCACGCCGTCGCCTGCGGCGTCGTCAACGATGGCGCCCGCGCCAACCTCGGTAGCGCCGTCACCCGCCGCGCCGCCGACGCCGTCCGCACCCGTGTCGTCGGGCGTCATGGCACCGACACCGGCTAGCGTGACCGAACCGCCGCCGGCGGCGCCCGTTCCGGACACGCCAGAGTTGGCACCGTCCGTTGCGCCTGCGCCGAAGACGGCTCCTGTGCCGGCTCCAGCCGCCGCGTCGAGTCCACTCTCGATGCTCTGGCTGGCGCCAGATCTGCTCGGCCCCGAGGAGGCGTTCGCCAGCGAAAATTCGCTGGCCTCAGAGCTTTTGAGCCTGGGCAAAAAGCTCAAATTGGTGGTGGTGAGCCAGTCCAACATGATCGACTATCAGCGGAACGTGAGCAGCCTGCTGACGCTCACCGCTGAGCGCCAATTGCAGGACGACGACGCTCCCGGCGCGAAGAACCTGAAGACCTACGTTTTGCTGATGAGGGCCACCGCGTGGCAGGAGAGTTGCTGGCGGCAATTCACGCTACGCGACGGCCGCATCCGCTACCTCGAGTCCTCGACCGGCGACATCGGCCTGATGCAGGTAAACAAGTACGTATGGCGCGGCCTGTTTAAACTTCCGCGCCTGGAATGGGATGTTGTCTACAATGCGGGGGCGGGCGGGGAAATTCTGATGAAGTTGATGCGCGGGGCAATCGCAAAAGGAGTGGAGCGTCAGGGCGAATCAGAGGCGCTGGCGCGTTCGACCTACGCCGCCTATAACGGCGGGCCGGACGCCTATAACCGTTGGCGCCGGGACGAACCGCGCCAGACCCGCGCGATCGACCGCTCCTTCCGGGAAAAATATCGTGCGATCAATCAGAATCGCTCTTTCAATATTATGACTTGCGCCGCCGATTGGGGCGGTTCCCATTGAGGCTGCGAATTCCACCCCTGTGCGTGATTGCACACCGGCGTATCGAGGAAAAATCGCCCCGCTGCCGCCTCCGCACGCGACGCACGCGGCTTTGGCCCCCTTGCCCGGCGGCGATCGGCGCTATCTTAATGAGCCTGCTGCCGGTTTTGCCGGCGCACGCCGCGCGGATGAGGGTTCCCGTCCTGATCGATTACCCGCTGCTCGACGCCGCGCTCAAGGCCCGGCTTTATACTGGTCCTGGCGGCAGCGCCGCACTATGGACGGGCAGCGACCAATGCCAGTACTTTTACGCGACCAATCCGCGTTTCGAGCGCGGTACCAAAGGTGTGCGGCTGGAGACCAACGGCGACTTAAACCTCGGGATGGCGCTGGGCGGCCAATGCCTGAACGCGGTCGAATGGTCCGGTATCGTGCAGATTGATGCGGCGCCATACATCGACCATCTCGCGCTCAAATTGCGCGTCACCAACGCTAATCTCTACGATCCGTCGCACCAGAAGGCCGCGCTGGTCGAGCGCGGCTTCGACCTGGTCAAGGGCAGCTTCATTCCACAACTCGAAACCTTCACCTACGATGTCAAACCGCGGATCGCGCGGCTCAAGCAGGTGGTGGTGGCGTCGGCGCCATCCGACCAGGCGGCGCGTATTGACCAGGTGCTCGCGAGTCTCACGGCGGACTCCGCCGTGATTGCTGAGGACCGTGGCGTGCTCGTCACCTTCGAAGCGGTGGTCCCCGATGACATGGCGCCGGCGGTATCGCAGGCGCTGGCGTCGCTCAGCGCCGAACGAGGTGAGGTCGAGTTGGCCGCCCCGGCGGCGCTACAACATTGACGATGCGTCTGACCGCGCGCACCTGCACATAGTCGCGGTTGGGACGTTACCGCCAGCGCGCGACGGCGTCATGGCTCGTGCCAATTCATTGGCGAGACAGCAGATGATTCACAGTCCGTGTCCATGCCGAAAGCGCCTGTGGCGGGTAGGTATCGCGATTCTTGCCGCGTTGATATGTGCCGAGAGTTCCTGCACGCTGGCGGGCCGCATCTGGAGCAATGCCGGCGAGAAGGTGCTCAAGCCCGCGCAACTGGAGACTCCGCCGCCACCGTCTCCAGTGCGGGCTCAAATCGGCCCGCATGTACTCATCTTCGCGCTCGACGGCGCCGGCCACGATCAGCTCATGGCGGCGATTTTCTCCGGCAAAGCCCCCAATATGGCCGCATTGCTCGGCGAGGATTACGGCAGCGGCGTGTTCGACCATGGCTACTCCGCGCCCGCTACCATCAGCGTGCTGCCCTCCAGCACCATTGCCGATTGGTCGGCGATTTTCACCGGACAACCGCCAGCCGTCAACGGCGTAACAGGTGATGAATGGTTCGAGCGCGACAAGATGCAATTTTTTGCGCCGGTGCCGGTTTCAGTGCACGACACCACCGACCTGACCAAGGCGCTGACGGAGGATCTCGTCGGCAAGCAACTCGAAACGCCGACGCTCTACCAACTGGTCAAAGCGCGATCTTACGTTTCGTTGCTGGCGATCTACCATGGGGCCACGTTGTTTACGACGTTCGATCCGAACGCGTCCTTTCCCAACCTGGTCACCAGCCTGATCAAGGGCGAACTCGCGGGCGAATCGCCCGAGAAATCGCTCAGCGCGCGGGTGGATCTCGATTCGGCGCAAAAGGTGGGAAAGGCGATCAACGAGCACGGCATGCCCGATCTGCAGGTGGTCTATTTTCCCGGTATCGATATTTTCACGCACGTTTCCAAGGACCCCCTCAAGTCCCAGGTCGCGTACCTCGAAAATGTTACCGACAAGGGCGTCGGCGAGGTGCTGAACGTCTATCGCCAGAAGGGTGTGTTCGATCACACTTACGTGATTTTCATCGCCGACCACGGCCATATCCCGACGCTCGCCGATGAACGGCACGCGATCGACGCGACCGGTCCTGAGAGCCCGTCGCCATTGCTGGAAAAGACCGGCTTTCGCGTGCGCAAGCCGGCTATCACTCTCGCCAACGGCGACCAGGATTACCAGGCCGTGCTCGCCTACCAAGGCTTCATGGCCTACCTTTACCTCGCCGACCGCGCGACCTGCCCCAAAAAGGGCGACGTTTGCGAATGGAAGAAACCGCCGCGCTATTACCGTGACGTGCTTCCAGTGCTGCGCGGGCTCTTTCGTGACAATCGGACCGGCCTTCCCGTAGCGCAACTCAAAGGCTCCATCGATCTGATTTTCTCGCGGCGTCCGGCTGCGCCTGGCAAGGCCGCGCGGCCGTTTGAGATCTTCGACGGCCGGCGGCTGGTCCCGATCGATGAATACCTGAAGCGTCATCCGCGGCCGGACCTGGTCGAACTCAAGCAACGGATGGACTGGCTGGGCGCGGGACCCCACGGCGATCGCGCCGGCGATATCGTGTTACTCGCCCGCGCGTGCATGGATATTCCGATTCAGGACCGCTACTACTTCGCTGCGGAGACACACTATTCATGGCATGGCAGCGCCTGCCTGCAGGACAGTCACGTTCCGCTTATCCTGGCTCAACCCGGAGGTTCGGGCGAGGATCTGGAAGACATCGTCGAGGACAGCGCGGGCGACGCGGCTACCGAGATGGATCTGACGCCGCTGGTGCGCGCGCTGCTCAAACACGGCGTGGCGGCGGCGTCCGCCCGCTAGTGTCCGGTCTCACAAATGACTTTGCTGTAAGGGCAATCTGTCAGCATCAGTGCTCGGGAACATTGTCGTGCAAAGCAAAGTTATTTGCGGACACGACACTACAGGCGGAACGTCGCGCATACGCCGATATGGTCGGATGCCCACAGCCAGCGTCCACCCGGCTCACAATGGGCGCGGGGCATGAACAGGTTCGCCTCGGCGATCGCGAGCGGGCGGCCGCGCGGTGAACGGGCCAGGATGAAATCAATGCGCTGGTTGTGTGAGGCTACTTGCGATTCGAGGTCGATATCGTCGCGGTCATTTGTATAGCCGGGGTTATGGCCGGGAGCGCGAGCGCCCGCCGCGGCATAGGCGTCGACGAAACCAGCGCGTATGAAGGCGCCGACAGTGTCGGATTCCGGAACGTCGTTGAGATCGCCCGCGATTATCGCGACGGTCGCTGGGTCGCCGCCGCCTTCGACCCATTCCACCAATTCGCGCGCCTGGGCGACGCGGATCGAAGCGCCACCGCCGGCTGCTTCGAGACGATCGGTCAAGTGCGTCACGTAGGCTTCGACCGTGCCGCCTTCGAGAGCGAAGCGCGTCTTGAGCGCCACGCGGTCGTCGGGCAGGCGATAACGAACACCGCCGACGGTTGTTGCCAATTCCACTTGCGCGCGATACTTGAGAATTTCCGGCGCGGCGGCTGGCGCGACCCGGCTCATCAACGCCACACCTTCATCGAAGGCGTAGTCGGCTTCGCCGGCGCTATCGGCGGGCGCGTACGAAAGCGCGTAGCCCGCGCCGCCGCAGGCATGGTTGACCAGTCGGCTGAGTTTCGCGCCGATATCGCCGCATTGCGGAGCGCGGGTCAATTCCTGCAGCGCCACGATATGTGGGCGGCGCGCGGCGATTTCGGCGGCGATCAATTCGAGGCGGCGGTCGAGATGACGGAAAGACGGCAGGTCGTGAAAGATGTTATAGGTCACCACCGTGCACTCGCGGATGTTGTCGTGTCTGCTCATGGCGTCGTTCGGTTGACCGATAAGGCCTCGACGGTCGCGGACGGAGCGACTAAGCGGGGAGAACTTTCAGCGTTTTACTTGCTCCTTTTCGATGGTGCTGGCAAGAATAGTCTGCCCCTCGGGGGGTTCCTGGCAGGGTGTTGGGCAAGTGTTGTAGAGGCGCGAACGATTTCGCCGCCGCGGCGTAGTTGAGACCACACGCTGCATGACGGAGTCGGATACCGGGTAAGAGGCGGTTATGCGGAAAAAGTGGCGGTTCGCCGTCGGCGCAGGCTTGATTGCCGCGGCGATTGCTTACCTGATTGTGACGGCGGTGCGCAACACCGCAGAATATTATCTCACTGTAAGCGAGGTCAAAAGCCAACAGGCGGAACTGAATGGCCAGATGTTGCGCGTCGCCGGACGGGTCAAACCGGGTACCATAAGCTGGAATCCCGAAACGCTGACATTGGCGTTCGGGCTGATGCCACCGCCAGCCGCGCCCATCGCGGGCGTCAAGCCGGTTGCAATCGCCGACCCGCCATCCTTCAGCGTTATCTGCCGCGGCCAGCCCAAACCCGATATGTTCGCCGCTAATCGCGATGTTATCGTCGAGGGCAAACTAGGCGCCGACGGCACTATCGCGGCGCGCCAGGTGCTCACCAGTTGTCCCTCGAAGTACGTGCCCAAGCAGCCCAAGTAACAGGATCGCAATGCCCCTGATAGGTCAGTTTGCTCTCGCTCTCGCTCTGATCCTCGCATTCTATTCGATAATCGCCAACGTCGTCGGCGCCTGGCGGGGAATCCCCACGCTGGTCGTTAGCGCTCGCCATGCGGTCTGGGCGATGTGTGCGATGGTCACGATCGCGGTGGGTGTGCTGTTAGCCAGCCTGCTGCGCAGCGATTTCTCGCTCGAATACGTCGCTTCGTACACCAGCCTGACGCTGCCGACCGTGTACAAGATAACCGCTTTGTGGGGCGGTCAGCAGGGTTCGTTACTGTTCTGGACCTGGCTGCTGACGATTTTCACCGCGATCGTCGCGTTTCAGAATCGGCGGCGCAATCCGGAAATCTCTCCTTACGCGTTGGTTGTTCTGGCCGGCGTCGCCATCTTTTTCCTCGGCATGCTCAACTTCGTCACACGCCCATTCGACATGCTGGCCACGATTCCCGCCGATGGCACCGACTTGAATCCGCTGTTGCAGAACTACTGGATGGCGATTCATCCGCCGTCGCTCTATACCGGTTACGTCAGCGCCAGCGTGCCATTCGCTTTCGGCGCGGCCGCACTGATGACGGGCAAGCTCGACGATAGCTGGATTCGGAGCACCCGCCGATGGGCGATTTTTTCGTGGTTCTTCCTCACGCTGGGCAATCTGTTCGGCGCGCGTTGGGCTTACGAAGTGTTGGGATGGGGCGGCTACTGGGCCTGGGACCCGGTCGAGAACGCCGCTTTCATGCCGTGGCTGGTGATGACCGCGTACCTGCATTCGGTGATGATCCAGGAACGCAAGGACATGCTCAAGATATGGAACCTTGCGCTCATCGGATTGGTCTTTATGCTGACGCTGTTCGGCACCTTTATAACGCGCAGCGGCGTTATCTCTTCGGTCCATTCGTTCACCCAGTCGGGGTTGGGTCCGTATTTCCTGGGCTTTCTGATAACGGTCGCGGTGCTCTACAGCGCGCTGTTGCTTTCACGCGTGCGCCAACTCAGAACACCGGCCGAGTTCGAGTCGTACCTCTCGCGCGAAGCCGCTTTCCTCTTCAACAACCTGCTGCTCATCGGTATCGCCTTCGCGGTCTTTTGGGGCACGCTTTTTCCGGTGCTGTCCGAGGCGGTGCGCGGCGTCAAGATAACGGTCGGTCCACCGTTCTTTAACAAGGTCAACGGGCCGCTTGCGTTGGGCCTTATCTTTTTGATGGGCGTCGGACCGCTGATTGCGTGGCGGCGCTCGTCGCTCGACAGCCTTGCCAAAACCTTCGCCGGGCCGGCTGTGATTGGCGCGGCGACCGGACTATGCGCCTTCGGTCTTGGCCTGCACGAATGGTACGTGCTGACCGCATTCTCGCTGGCGGCCTTCGTGCTGGCGACGGTGTTCGTTGAATTCGGCCGGGGCGTGAGCGCGCGCCGCCACCTGGTATCGGAAACGCCGGCCAAGGCTCTGGTCAACCTGGTGGCGAAGAACAACCGGCGTTACGGCGGCTATGTCATCCACATCGGGGTGATCATGGCGTTTGTCGGGATTGTCGCCTCATCGTTCTTCAAGACCGAGGTCAAGAAGAGCGTCCAGGCCGGCGAGAGTTTTCAGGTCGGCTCGTACACGCTTCAGTACCTTGGCCTTGAGAACAGCGAAACACCCCATCTGGAAAAGGCGGCCGCGCGTGTCGAGGTGCTTAGTGATGGCCGGCCGATTGCGCTGATGGAGCCCGCCAAGCTTTTCTATAAGCGCGATCAGCAACCGGACACCAGCGTCGCGATCCGCTCGACTCCCGCCAGCGATCTCTATGTCGTCCTCGCCGGAATCGACGACAATACCGGTATGGTCACGTTCGATGTATTCCTTACGCCACTGGTCTTCTGGCTATGGGCGGGCGGCTTTATCATGGCGTTCGGAACGGCGATAACGCTGTGGCCCAACGTGCGCGAACGCGCCGCAATCATGGCGGCGGTGCGCACGCCCGCAACTACGGAGATGGACCCGCAAGTGGTGCCCGGGGGTGATTAACGCTTGAAAGCGCGCGCAGCCTTGGTGCCTATGTTGATGTTGGCCATGATGGTGACGGTGTCGATGGCGGCTACTGTCATGGCGCACGCGGCCGCGGTCGCCAAAACCAGCGAACATGCCGTCGCCGAATCGCTCACGTGCCAATGCGGATGCGGCCTTACCGTGGCAAATTGCAACCATCCGAACTGCGAATTCTCGGTGCCGATGCGCGGCAAGATCGACACGATGATCGCGCGCGGGATGGGGCGCCCCGAGATAATCGCATTTTTCCGCAAGCAGTACGGCGAAAAAATTCTTTCCGCGCCCACTACGCAGGGCTTTAACATCCTCGCCTGGGTGATGCCGTTCGCCGCAATCATCGCCGGTGGCGGCATTATCGCGTTCACTGTCGGACGTTGGCGCAAAGCGAGTGATGCCAGCAGCGCGGCGAGTGGCTCCGCGCCGGTCTCCGGCGACACCGCGCCGCCCGCGGAAGAACCGAGCGCTTACGACGCGGAACTCAGGCGCAAGCTGGAGCGCGAACTCAAGGAACGGCTCTGAACCGTGACGATTTATTTCGCCGCAGTGCTGATAGCTGTTGCGGTGGCGCTGTTTGTCGCGGCCCCGTTAAGTGGCGGCCTCTCCGCGCGCCGGCGCGATACTCGCTCCGGAGCGGAACTCGAGCGGCTTGAACATGAGCGCGGCCTCGCGATGCAAGGATTGCGCGAACTCGAGTTCGATCACGCGATGGGCAAGCTGGAAGAAAGCGACTACCACGATCTGCGCAAGGTGCTCGAAAATCGCGCGCTGGCCGCGATGAGCGCCTTGGAAAAACTCAGGGCCGAAGCACGCGCCAGCCGCGTGCGTTTCGTGCCGCGCCGTCCGCGGCCGGCCGCGCCGCTCGCCGTCAAGGCGCCGCAGCCCGATGGCGGGCGTCTCGTCAACTTTTGCCCGCAGTGCGGCATGCGCTCCGGCGGCGGCTATAACTTCTGCGCGCAATGCGGCGCATCGCTTCAACTCCATCCGCGCACCGCCGCGCGAGCCGAGTGATGGACGGGCCGCTTATCGAGGCGCGCGATCTGGGCAAAAGCTTCGGTTCTTCCCCGATTCTCCGCGCCGTGAATTTCACGGTCGGCGCGGGCGCCGGCGCCATGATTATCGGCCGCAATGGCGCCGGTAAATCAACCCTAGTCAGTGTTCTCGCCGGACTTTCCGCGCCCGCCGCGGGCGCCGCGCTGCTGTTCGGACATCCGAGCCGCGCGCTCGAGCCCGCCTGGCGCCGTCGCGTTGGCCTGCTGACCCATCAGAGTTTTCTCTACCCGAATCTTTCGGCGCGTGAGAATCTGCAATTTTACGGCGTGCTTTATGGTTTGGGCGGCGCGGACGCCATCACTACGCACTGGCTCGAACGGATGGGACTCGCCGCCGCCGCCGATGAACGTGTACGCACCTTCTCGCGAGGTATGGAGCAGCGGCTGTCACTTGCGCGCGCGATGCTGCCCGCGCCGGACGTGCTTCTGATGGACGAACCCTTTGCCGCTCTGGATGCTGATGGCGCCGCGTTGGTGGCGGCCGTGCTCAAAGAGGCGATCGCACGCGGATGCGCGGTGGTAATCACGGCGCATGAACCGCTCAGCTTTGAGGGGATGCGTTTCGAGTTACTCGAAATCGTGCGCGGGCGGCTGCTCCAGCTTGCCGAGGAGGGTGCGACGGGTCGGCTGCGGCCGGTGTACGCGCGCTGAAGCTCAAGCCATGGGCGGTTTCGCGGCGATATTGCGCAAGGACCTGCGGCTTGAACTGCGCAGCGGCGAGAGCACGATCGCGCTGGTCGCGCTCTCACTGCTCATTCTGGTCGTGCTGGTCTTTGCGCTCAATCCCGCCGTCGGCGCCGCCGGTGCCGAGACCGCCGCCGGCGCCCTGTGGGTCGCGCTCATTTTTGCCGGCATGCTCGGCGCCACGCGCGCGTTGCTGGCCGAGCGCGAGAACGGCTGTATGCGCGCGCTGCTGATGAGTCCGGTCGACCGCACGACGCTTTACTGCGCCAAACTGGTCGCCGCCGTTATCTTCATGGTGGTGGCCGAAATCGCCGCCGTGATGCTGCTGGTGTTGTTCTTCAATCTCGACTTCGATTTCCGCCTGGTGCGGCTGGCGCCGGTCCTCATACTGGGCGCGCTTGGCTTCGCCGCGCTCTCGACGCTGCTCGCCGCGATTTCCGGACATCTGCGTGCCGGCGACCTGCTGCTGCCGCTGCTGGTAGTGCCGCTGTTCGTGCCGGCGCTGATAGCCGGGGTTAGGGCGAGCGCCGCGGCGCTCTCCGGCGCGCCCGTCGCCGCTCTGTTCCTATGGCTCAAGGTGCTGATCGCCTTCGACGTGCTGTTCGTTGCCGCCGGTTATCTGCTGTTCGAACATGTGGTAGGTGAGGACTAACGGAGTGCCGGCAAAGGCGTGGAAATTCCGGATCGGCGCCGCCGTTGATTCGATGCTCCGTGTGAGAATCGCCCGATGAATAAAAATGCAAGAACCACGCTCGGCGCGCTTACCTGTATCCTGATGGTCGCCGCGCTCTTCATGGTCTTCATCTACGTGCCGACCGAAGCGCAGGAGGGGATCGTCCAGCGTATCTTCTATTTTCATGTGCCATGCGCGTGGGTTGCGTTTGCCGCCTTCGCCCTCGTTGCCATCTGCGGAATTTTCTACCTGTGGCTGGGCCAGCAGGTATGGGACGACCTTGCCTACGCCGCGGCCGAGAGCGGGATGGTCTTCTGCACGCTGGTGCTCGTCACCGGTTCGATTTGGGCCAAGCCCATTTGGGGCACGTGGTGGACGTGGGATTCACGTCTCACCACCACGCTCATCCTCTGGCTGCTCTACGGCGGTTACCTGATGCTGCGCGCGATGGCGGATGACACGCCGCAAGTCGCGCGTTTTGCCGCCGTCGTGGGTATTGTCGCCGCCGTCGACGTGCCGGTGATAATCATTTCGGTGCGATTATGGCGCACGATTCATCCCGCCGTATTGGTCACGCGCCAGGGCGGTCATGGGTTGCAGGATCCCCGGATGGTGGCGACCCTGCTGGTCTCGATGGCGGCGTTCACGGCGTTGTTCGTATGGCTCCTGTTCCTGCGCTTTGCTACGCTGCGCACGCGCGCCCGGCTAAGCGAGATCGCCCGCCAGCTCAACCTTGCACATGCCGCGGCGGGAGATTGACGATGGATTTCCTCGGATACCTGTTCGCTGCCTATACGATCATTTTTCTTGCGATCTTCCTCTACGTACTATTCATATGGCGCCGGCAGGCACGGCTGGAAGCCGAACTGCGTACGATGGAGGCGCGGCTCAAGGACGTGCGCGAGGAGCTCGCCGCACGCAATCCACAGTCACGCTCCGCCTCGTAAGGGACATGGGTAGCGGATTTGGACGAACGCGCCGTGCCCTTTGAATCCCGCTCCCGCCGTGCCGCGCGAGGGGCCGAACAAGTATTTGCCGCCCTGCGGCACGATTCGGCAGTGCGCTCTCATAACTGCTAGCCTCAACTTATAACGGGGCGCTTGCCGGCGGCCCGCGTCATTCGCATCTTTATGTGGGAGTGAACGCGCTATAGATGGAGTTTCGCGACTACTACAAAATTCTGGGCGTCGAGCGTGCCGCGAGCGAGGCTGAAATCAAGAGCGCTTTCCGCAAACTCGCCCGCAAGTACCATCCCGACGTAAATCCCAACAATAAGGACGCCGAGCAGAAGTTCAAGGAGATCAACGAGGCGTACCAGGTGCTCGGCGATGCCGCCAAGCGCAAGAAGTACGATGAGCTCGGCGCCGATTGGGAACGTGGCGAGACCGAGGATGAGATGATGCGCCGCTATGCGCGTGCCAGTGGTCGGACCGGAACGCAGGCGGGCGCCGCAGCGGGTGACTTCAGCGATTTCTTCGAGCGCTTCTTCGGTGGCCTCGGCGGTGGCGGCTCTCAGAGCGGCGGCTTCCGCACGGGCGGCGGCCGCGGATGGAGCCGTTTTGATTTCGGCGAGGAGGGCGTTGATCGCGGAGCGGCGATGCACGCTAACCGCGCGCCCGACTTGCAGACGGAAGTCATCGTCACCCTTCAGGAAGCCGCCAAAGGCGCCAAGCGCCGGCTCAACCTGGTGGCCGAAGACGAATGTGTCACCTGCGGTGGTACCGGTATGGTAGCGCGCCAACAAAAGCGCGGCAACACCCGTATCATCCGCTCGGCTGACACATGTCCGAAATGTGCCGGGCGCGGCGTTATCCCGGTGCGCCGCACGCTCGAAGTGACGATTCCGGCCGGCATGACCGAGGGCTCGCGTATCCGCCTCAAAGGGCAGGGCGGGCGCGGCGCGCGTTCCGATCTGAACGGCGACCTTTTTCTTACGGTCAAAATCGAACCCAGCGATGTCTTCAGCGTGTCGGGCCGCGACGTGCGCTGCAGTCTGCCGGTATGGGATTACGAAGCCACGCTCGGCGCCGAGGTTACCGCGCCAACCCTCGACGGACGCGTGTCGCTCAAGATTCCGCCCGGCAGCCAGAGCGGACGCGTGATGCGCTTGCGCGGACGCGGACTGCCCGGACGCGGCAAGGAATCCGCGGGCGATTTACTCTACGAACTTAAAGTGCTCGCGCCGACCGATCTGACCGACGAGGAGCGCGTGCTGATGGAGCAGTTGGCCGAAAGCCGGCGCGCTCGCGCTGTCGCCGACCCCCGCGCCGGCATGATGAGGGGGTGAACGATGGCGCGCCGCTCCATCCGCAAGCGCAACCCCGGTGGCACGGCCACCCTGGCCAGCCGCGCCGCCTTCTGTGTGCTCAGCGGGATCAACGAGTACCAACTCACCCTGTGGGAGCATGAGGAACTGATTACCCCGGCAACGATCGCGGCAGTCGACGGCGAGCCCGAACCGCTCTATGATGCCGCGGCGCTCAGACGCGTGCGTCTGATTCGTACCTTGGCCGAGGATCTGGAGGTCAATATCCCGGGGATAGGCGTCATTCTCCATCTGCTTGAGCAGATGGACCGTTGACCGCGTGGCTATTTCGTGGCGATCGCCAAACATAAGTCCCGCGCGCGCGTCCTTGGCGTGGTTGCGGCGGCGCTCGGC
>JBOHWJ010000536.1:0-9163 GCA_050736495.1 Binataceae bacterium (SeqCode)
GAGCGACTCCGCCACCGAGATCCGCACCCCGCCGCCACGCAATTCAGCGATAAAGCCGAGAATCGCGTCGCTAAATGCGGCCATTGCAATCACCCGGGCCGGACCGATTCTCGGGGTTCGCCACGTGGATTGGCGGTCGCGGTGCAATGGGATGCGTCATCGCGATCGCGTCAACAGGGCGGAGGCCTTGCTTTCGACGCGCGCACGATCATCCTCATGCTTGAGCGGGACGCCCAGCGTCGAGCGCAACGCCGGCGTGTCGAGTTCCTTGATACCGAGCCGCACCAGCGCGCGCGCCCAGTCGAGTGCCTCCGCTATCGAGGGTGGTTTTTTCAGATCAAGCTTACGCATCGCGTTGACCAACCGGGCCGCCTCGGCGGCCAGGCGCGCATCGAGTCCCGGCACCTTGAGCTCGATAATCCGCCGCTCCTGCTCGATTCCGGGAAAGTCGATAAACAAGTGGAGGCATCGCCGCCGCAACGCTTCCGACAGTTCGCGCGCTCGATTCGATGTCAACACGACGGCGGGATGCTCGACTGCGCGGAGCGTGCCCAGTTCCGGCACGCTCACTTGAAAGTCCGAGAGCAGTTCGAGCAGGAATGCCTCGAACTCCTCGTCGGCCTTATCGATCTCGTCGATCAGCAGCACCACCATGCGCGGCGCCGAAATCGCGCGCAGGAGCGGCCGTTCAAGCAGATATTCGCGTGAGAACAGATGGTGCGAGACTTCTTTCCATTGCAATCCCTCCCGCTCGCCCGCCTGCAATCGTAATAGCTGCTTCTGGTAGTTCCATTCGTAGAGCGCGCGCGCCTCGTCGAGTCCCTCGTAACATTGCAGCCGGATCAGTTCGGTGTTGAGCATCTCGGCCAGGACCTTGGCGACCTCGGTCTTGCCGGCGCCGGCCGGGCCTTCGACAAGCAGCGGCTTTTCGAGCACGAGTGCGAGGAAAATCGCGGTCTCGACCCGCTCGTTGGTGATATAGTGGGCGCGCCTCAACCCTGCGGCGACGAATTCCTGCGTAATATTCACTTAGCGAGGATTGCGACTGCGAACCGCCGCAGTCAACGCCCCGGTCGCGGCCACACGTGCTGGCTGCGAAGCAGATCCGCAAGGCGGGCGAAGTCGCGAGCATAGGCGGTCAGCGGGTAGGCGCCGCGATTTACGTATGCGGGATGGTACATCGGATAGAACGCGCGATCGTTCCGGGCGACGCAGCGCGCCGCACGCGGCGAAAACGGCGCGTCAGCGCCTGCCAGTTCGCGCCACGCCATCCGCCCCAGGCACACCACGAAGGCCGGCCGCACGAGATTCAGTTCCGCTGCCAGATGCTCGCGGCAATTGGCAATTTCGCCCGCGCTGGGGTCGCGATTACGCCCGTGCGCGTCGCGTGGATTGCAGCGCACCAGGTTAGTGATAAAAACGCCGCGCAGGCCGGCCGCCCGAATCATCGCACGCAGCAGATTGCCCGAACGGTCACCGCTGAAGGGCAGGCCGGTGCGGTCGCCACCCAGGCGCCCCGGCGCGAGACCGACGAAGGCGACGCTGGCGTGGGCGGCACCGGCGCCGGGAACCACACGCGACCGGCATCGCACCAACGCTTCGCAGCGTGCGCATCCCATTAGGGACGCGCGCAATTGCTGGAGCGCGATGCGTCGGTTGGCGGATTCGGCCTTCGCATTCAGCGGTGATTTTCCGGAATTATACGACGGCCGAAGACGCGCCGCACGAGCGCGCTTCTGACCGCGCCCCTCGGGATCTCGTTGAACTTCCGCCACAGGCAATGGCCGCAAAGCAGGTAGAATTCGTTTTCCGAAATATCCGGCCACGGCACGCTCCAGACGCCTTCCTCACGCCGGCAGCGCGCGCACGGGTCGATCATCAGATCGGCCGCGGCTCCCGGCACGGTCGGTTCAATCAGGCCCACGGCGCTATGCAATTCCTTTCAATTCAATTAAGCCAATTGAGCGAGCTTACCGCGGGATAATAGGATCAACCGGCGCACTTGAAAAGCGCAAACTGCCCCGACAAGTTGTCGAAATGCAATCCTCATCCTCGTTGCTGCTCGCCTGCGAGCTGCTCACCGATGCTCACCCGCGCCGCCAGTGTCACAGTTCTTCAGATGAACACGCGCTCGCGCGTGATGATGAAGCGGGCCCGCGGCTGGTCGAGGAAATTCAGTTCGTCCACGCGCACCGCCGCATATTCGGGTGTCTTGCTCGATGCGCGCGCGGCCTCGATATTCTCGAGCCATACTTCAGCGACACCGTCGAAGGCTGGCACGCGCCCGTCGCGATAGCTCGAAGCCCGCGCATGGCTCTGGGCGTAGCGGAGCACCTGGGGAATCTTCGCCGCCAGCGGCCCATGTTTCTCGCGCCAGTACTTCTGGAACGGCTCAACCGCAAGATCGGGCTTGCGGAAAAGAAACGTCGCGATTTTCAGCATCGAAGAATCGCGTGGCCCCTCCTTCAGCATGATCTCCTCGGTGAGGACGTTGGCGAAAGTGTTCATGTCGATGAAGTTAACATCGTCCTTGAGCGCCGCGAGCGACGCCGGCGACTCAGCCGCACGGCGCATCGCGGCGGTGTCTTCGTACCACAACTCGGCGAGGCCATCATAAACAGGCTCGCCCGTGCGATATGCCGATTCAATCGCCTGCGACTGGACGTAGCGTTTGAGGTTCGGCACTTTCACGACCGCTTCCGCGTGGGCGGTGCGCCAGTATTCGGTAAACGCTTCGAGACTCATGCCGGGTTTGCGCTTGAAGGCGGAAATAAATTTGATCATCAGGCTCTCCTCCCGCGTCTCGTGATGCCGCCGTCATGGGCCGCAATCAGCGCGTCCCCCAAGCGTAGCGCTTCGCGTGCGCGCAGTGGTAACTACTTGCGATTAGTTCGCTCGATGGCGGACGCGCCGCGCGGCCGAGGTTGACTGTCGCGCAGGCGCGGCATATCTATTTTGGGCACGCCCGGTGTTCGGGAAGCCGGTGAGAATCCGGCGCTGCCCCGCAACTGTATGGGGGGACGACGGCCCATTATGCCACCGCATAGGCGGGAAGGCGGGCCCGAGTGAGAACCCCAAGCCAGGAGACCGGCCGGGTGATTTCGCGGTCTGCCTTCCGCGGGAGAAGGTGGCTTCAGGCCGGGGTTCCTGATGCCCGATCCTTTGAACAAAGGGTCGGGTTTTCTTTTCGGACCTGAATTCGCATCCGCTCGCCAAGGCCGGCCGCACCACGAGGGTTGGTATGAAGCGAGCGTTCATTCCACTGTTTTCCGCATGTTTCCTGCTCCAGATCGGCCGCGTATCGCGCATATTCGCCGGCGCCACGCCACCCGACGCTGTAGCGGCATCATCCGCCGGCGGCGCCGCCGCTAATTCATCATCGCCTGATTCGCCCGCGCCGGCCGGCACGCCCGCGGCAGTAACTGCGACTTCGCAATCGAGGCAGACCACTCAAAGTTCGACCGCCGCCGCTCCGCACACGGCAAAAAAGTTGCCCCCGATGGTTATCGTGGTAACCGCAACGCGGATGCCGCAGCCGCTCAACCAAATCGGTACGACAACTTCAGTAGTGTCCCGGCGGCAAATCCAGGACCAGCAAATCCAGACGGTCCCCGACGCTTTACGCCAGGTGCCGGGCGTCGAGGTGACGCAGAGCGGTTCGCCGGGAACCATCGCCGACGTTTCGATTCGCGGCTCGACCCCCGCGCAGACGCTCATCATGGTGGACGGCGTGCCGCTCAACGGCGCCACCACCGATTCGTTCGACCTCAGCCGCTTTACGACCTACGACCTCGACCGTATCGAGGTGGTGCGCGGCGCCGGTGGCGCGCTTTATGGCTCGCAGGCGATCGGCGGCGTGGTCAATATGATCACGCGAGAGGGCAGCGGGCCATTGAAATTCAGCTTGCTGTCGGCCGGCGGCAATGATTCCACCGAGAGCCAGGCGCTGAGCTTCGATGGGGCCGCCGACAAGCTCGCCTACTCGGGCGCGCTTTCCTACTTCTCGACCGACGGCTTTCGGCCGATTAACGACAACTCCGACAATTTCTCCGGTGCGCTCCGGCTGGACTACCATCTCGATCCCGACACCACGATTCGCGGTTTCGCACGCTACAGCCGCGCCAACGTGAGCCTCGCGAGCGATTCGGTCGCGGCCGGGATCCCGCTCAACCCCAACGCCCATCAGCGCACCGAGTTCATGCTGTACAAGGGCGAAATCGATCATCATTTCGGCGAGCATCTGCTCGCGCGGTTCAGCGCCTATTACGTGCGCGACGAATTGCGCCTCAACGCCTATCCATTCGCGGGCAGTCCGAGCTCCGAAAGCGACGATATTCCCGAAGAGACTCGCGGTGGTAGCCTCGACACGGTCTACACCTGGACACCGGGCTTCCGCGCGTTGGCGGGTTTCGAGTTCCAGGATCTATGGGCCCGTTCGGGCGGCAGTTCCTTCTTTTTCGCGCCGACACCACCGCGAGTTTCGCAATTTGTCTCGGCATTCAGCGCGCGCCGCCAGCAGTATGCGGGTTACATCGAGCAAGAGGGCCGATTCTTCAACGGCCATCTGATTGCGACCGGCGGCTTTCGCGTCGACGGCAACAGCGACTTCGGCGAGGAAGTGAGTCCGGCGTGGTCGGTGGCAATCCCGCTCAAATGGGGAGTGACGCTGCGCGGCAGCTACGCCGAAGGTTTTCGCGCGCCCAGTTTCGACGAACTGTTCTTCCCGGGTTTCGGCAATCCCGCTTTGAGGCCCGAAATTTCGAGCGAGTACGACGGCGGTTTCACCAAGAATTTCGGCGAGACGGCGTCGCTCACAGCGACCTATTTTTCGCGCCGCGTGCATAGCCTGATCGTGACAGTACCATGCGCATTCAACCCGGCCAGTTGCCCGTTCGGTTCGACCGCGGGCAACGCTGGGCGGGTCGACACGCAGGGCGTTGAGGTCGTTCCGTCCTTCAACCCCGTAAGCGGGCTTACCATGAGTGGCAGCCTCACCATCCTCGACCAGACTCATCGTTCGGTCACGCCCGAGGCTAGGCCGACGCGCGTGCCCAAGTATTCGGCGGCGGCGCTGGTCGATTACAAACATCCGGATCTGCTGCGCGACGCGGACCAAATCGACACCGCGATTGCCTACACTTTTGTTGGCGATCGCGACGACGTCACGTCTACAGGCACCATCGCGAATCACGACGCCTATCATCGCGTCGACCTCACGATGACCTATTCGCCGGGTCTGCGGTGGGGGAGGATCAGCAACGAACAGGTCTTTGCGCGAGTCCAGAATCTATTCGACCGGCATTACTCGGAGGCGTTCGGGTTCCCGGCACCGCCAATCAATGTCCTTGCTGGCGTGAAGCTGGATTTCTAGCTGTTGCTCAACGGCCACATGTGACACAATCGCGTCGGGCGAAAACCAGGCTGCATGCATACGCCCGTCTGCTCGATGCAACGCGGTTTAACTGAAGTTTAACCGGGGCATGGAGCATTCTGTACGCTGAGAGGGCTTCGATTATGGCATCTGTCTTCGCGACGGGAAAAACCCTTTACGCGCGGCTTGGCGGCTATGATGCGATCGCGGCGATAGTCGATGAGTTCCTTCAGGCTCTCTCATCCGATCCCAAGATGGCGCGTTTCGCGGCCGGAATGAATCTCGAAAGGCGCAAGCGCAACCGCCAGCTCACACTGGACTATCTCTGTGCGGCAACGGGTGGTCCAACTGTTTACCTCGGCCAGGACATGAAGACCGCGCACGCCGGTCTCGAAATCAACGCGAGCGACTGGGAGATCGCGATGGATCACGTCCAACTCGCATTGACGAAGTTCGAGGTGCCGGATCGCGAGAGCCAGGCGCTGATGGACGTGATCTCCGGCCTCGCGGATCAAATCGTGGAACGCTAACGCGGGATTCTCATCCATCTCGTCTCCCCGCTCGTCGAGCTGCGAGAGCTTCGCGCGGAGCGGAGTGACAGGGCCGGCGTGCCGGGTCGGGCCTGGGACAATTTCAGGCCTGCTGCTCGCGCGCGAAGTAACGCTCGAAAGTCGCGCGAATCCGCATGCGGCGGGCCTCCACTTCGAGCAGCAAGCGCTCGGCGGCGTCAGTTCCCTCATACCCCATTCGGCGCGCCAGCGGCGTGAGCTCGTTATGCGCGGTCGGCACCGCCCAAGCCGCCTGATCGGTTTCGATACGCAACCGGTTCTCCAGGCGCGAGAGAAAGCGGTAGTCGATCTCGAGGTCGCGCGCGTCCTCGGCGGCGATCAGCCGCTCTTGTGCGAGTGCGCGGATGAGCGCGGAGGTGCCGCGCTGACGCAGCGTCTGGTCCCGTCCGCCATATTTCAACGCCATCATCTGGGTGAGAAACTCGACGTCGACGAGGCCACCGCGTCCTTGCTTGATATTGAACCGATGCTGGTTTTCGACGCCTATTTCGTGTTCCATCCGGACGCGCATCGCGGCAATCTGGGTAACCTCGCCCGCCGCCAGGCCGCGGCTGAAGACGAACTCGCGCCGCGCCGCTTCGACCTCGGCGCCAAGTGACTCATCCCCGGCGATTACGCGCGCACGCACCAGCGCCTGGCGCTCCCATACCGCGGAGCTCTGCCGATGGTAGTCGCGAAAGCCTTCGAGCGAGGTGACCAGCGGTCCGGCATTGCCCGACGGCCGCAATCGCAAGTCCAGCTTGTAGGCGTAACCCTCGCGCGTACGCGCCTCCAGGATCGCGATTAGCTTTTGCACGATGCGCGCGGCGCTCTCATGGCCACCGGCGGCGATTTCACCCGGCTCGTGGTAGACGAAGATAAGATCGAGGTCCGAGTTGTAGGACATCTCGGCCGCCCCCAACCGGCCCATCGCGACCGCGCATAGTTTGAGATCCGGTGGCAGCGGCCGGCGGGCCGCCACTTCCGCCAGCGCCAGTTTCAGTGCCTCCCGCAAGACCGTCTCGGCCAGACCCGTGAGTTCGGCCTGAACGTCTTCGTGTTCGAGACCGCCGGCCAAATCCGCGATCGCGACACGCAGAAATTCCTGGTGGCGAAAGGCGCGAATAGTGTCGAGGCGGCTCTCGAAATCCGCATCCGCGGCAATTAGCTCGGCCAATTCATGCGCCAACTCGCCCGCCGGACGTCGCGGGCGCGCGAGGTCCGACCGCACCAGTGTGTCGAGCATGTCGGGATGGCGGATGAAGAGCGCGGATAGATAGCCGCTCGAGGCGAACAGGCGCAGCAGCACCCGGCGCGTCCCCGGATGCTCTTCCAGCAGCGCCAGGAACGACGTGCGCGCGCCAATCGCGGCCATAAACGAGGCCAGATTCATGAGCGCGAGGTCGGGGTCGGCAAGGGCGCGAATCTCGTCGAGTATCTGCGGGGCGAGGCGGTCGAGCAATTCGCCGCGGCGCGGATTCGTCGGCGCATGCGTGGGACCGCGCGCGAGCAGTTCCAGATGAGCCGCACTCTCGGCCGCACGGGCGAAGCCGAGTTCGCCAAGCGCGGATGCGGAATGCTCGGGTTCGAGCGCCTCACGCCAGGCCGCCTGCGCGGCGGGTGAGACGATGGGCTCGTGGCGCTCCTCGCCACCCGCCAGCATCTCGCGGAACTGCGACGCGACCAGTTCGCGATGCGCGTGAAGTTGGCCTTGGAAACGCGCGGCCGCTTCAGCCTTCTTGCCAAAGCCCATCCGCGCGGCAAGCACCGCGAGGCCGGGCTCGTCAGCCGGCAGCGTATGGGTTTGCAGGCCGGCGGCGGCCTGCAGCTTGTGCTCGACATCGCGCATGAAAAGGTAAGCGGACCTGAGTTGCTCCGCGCGCGCGGGTGCGAGATAGCCGTAAGTGCTGAGCCGCCCGAGGGCGTCGAGCGTCTCGGCGGTGCGCAGGCGCGGGTCACGTCCGCCGTAGATGAGCGTCAACGCCTGCACGATAAATTCGAGTTCGCGGATACCGCCAAAGCCGAGCTTAACATTGCGCGCGACCATCTCGGGCGAGCGCAACTCCCGCTCGATCTGATGCTTCATTGCGCGCAACTGGCGCAGCGTGTCGAAGTCGAGATAGCGGCGGTAGATGAAATGGCTCAGTTCCTCCAGCAAGGAACGGCCAACTTCGACCATTCCCGCTACCGGGCGGGCGCGCAGCAGCGCGGCGCGTTCCCAAGTCTGACCGAGGCTCTGGTAAAAGCTGAGCGCGCCTTCCAGCGAGACCACCAGTGGCGAATTGCGGCCGCCGGGACGCAGGCGCAAATCGATACGAAAACATTTGGCCGAGAGAATCTCGGTGACCAGCTCGCCCACGCGAATAGCGGTCTCATGGCGCCGATGGTCGGCCGCGTCGGCGTCGAGATACATCAGATCGAGGTCAGAGCTGAGGTTGAGTTCGCCCGCCCCGAGCTTGCCCATGGCGACCACGCATAAGCCGCCGGGCTGGTCGGCGCGCGCGCCCATTATCCGATCCGCCGCGGCGAGCGCCGCGCGAATCGATTCGTCGGCCAGCCGCGACATCGCCCGCATTGTGCCGGCCACGTCCAGCCGGCCGAGCAGATCGGCGATAATGATCTGGACGAAAACCCGCTGCTTGAGCTCGCCCAAAATACCTGCGGCGGTCTGCTTGTCGGCTTCGGCGGGAATCTCGAACGCAATGGTGCGCGTCAATTCGTCCGGTGGCCGTGTGCGCGCCTCATCGAAAGCGGCGAGCCATTCGTGCGCGGGCATCGCGGAAAGCGCGGTCGCGACGAACTCGGAGGCACCCAGACAAAACACCAGGTCCCTGGCGCGCCGCGCGTCGCCGAGAGCCTCGACCAATTCGGCGCGCGACTGCTCGGCGAACTTCAGCAAAAAAGCGAGCGCGAACCGTTCCTCGGGCGCATGCTCGCGCACCGCGCGCAACGCCCTCGCGGCTGCGTCCGCGTCGAGGCGCTCCGCCAGACGCGCGGCAAGTCCGCGCAACTCGGGTGCGAAATTCAACGCCGCATCCATTGCGAGTCAGGATAGCAGAGCGCGCCGCATCTGGCTTCGGCTCAATGGTGTGTATGATGCTACGCCTCAAGCCTTACAACCATCGAGGAGTCCGGCCATGATCATTCTTTACACCACCGAACGCGACTACCCGTGGGGAACACTGCGTTCTACGCATGCGAGCAAGACCACAGTCGTGCTCGAAGAAATGCGGGTGCCCTAACC
>JBOHWJ010000537.1:0-9613 GCA_050736495.1 Binataceae bacterium (SeqCode)
ATCCCTATGTCTCGATGTACACCGGGCGCGGCTGCCCGGCGCGCTGCACGTTCTGCCTGTGGCCGCAGGTGACGCAAGGACACAAGTATCGCGTGCGCAGTCCAGAGAATGTGTACGAGGAAGTCGCGGCGATGAAGGCCAAGTTTCCGAAGATGAAGGAACTGTTCTTCGACGACGATACTTTCACCGCCGATCCGATGCGGGCGCGCAAGATTGCCCAACTGCTCAAACCCCTGGGCATCACTTGGTCGACCAATTCACGCGCCAACGTCGACTACGAGACGCTCAAAATTCTCAAGGACTCCGGTCTGCGCCTGTTTGTGGTCGGCTACGAAAGCGGCAATCCGGAAATTCTCAAGAACATCAAAAAGGGCGTGCGGCTGGATCGCGCGCGCCGCTTCACCAAGGATTGCCACGAACTTGGCATCCTGATTCACGGCACGTTCATCCTCGGACTTCCGGGCGAGAGCAAGGATACCATCGAAGAGTCGATGAAGTTCGCGCGGGAGATGGACTGCGAGACCATCCAGGTGTCGCTCGCCTCGCCCTATCCCGGCACCGAACTATTCGAGTACGTGACCGCCAACGGCTATCTCGCGGTTGACCCGCTGCTCGACGAGTCGGGCTATCAAAAGTGCACCATCAAATATCCGGGGCTCAGCGCCGACGACATCTATCAGTCGGTCGAGCGCTTCTACCGTTCGTTCTATTTCCGGCCGCGCTACATCTTCAAGGCCGTGCGCAAGATGGTGTCGTCGCCGGAGGAGTGCAAACGGCTGCTCAAGGAAGGAATGCAATTCCTGTCGACAATGCGGCAAAGGCGTGCCCAGGCGCGCCAAGGCGCACAGGCGCAAGCGGCCTGAACGCAGGCTCCGATTCACGGATTCGCAGGCTCCGGTTTTCCGTCGAGCACTACCATGCCGCACGCCGCCGGAACTCGCGCACCAGGCTCGAGTTGCACGTGATGGCGAAGCGCGGTTGTCGAGCGCGATGAATGTTGTGACGGCCCTCGCGGCCGTGGGCGTCTTGATTTCGCTGGGATACTACGCCGCGGCCAGTGTGGCCGCGATGCGCTTTTGGTTGAGATCGGTGTCGCCGGTACCGCCGCTCCCGAAAATTGCGCCGCGCGTCGCCGTACTCAAGCCGCTCCACGGCCTGAGCGAACATCTCCTCGACAACCTCACCAGCTTTCTCGAACTGGACTACCCGCGCACCGAGTATCTTTTCGGCGTCGCCGATTATGAAGACCGCGCCATTGATGTGCCACTCGCGCTCAAGACGCAGTACAAGTTCTGCAACGCCACCGTGGTTGTCGGCGAGGAACCCGGCGCCGAAAATCTCAAGATAGCCAAGCTCATCCGGATGGCGAAGCGTGCGCCGCGGGCTGAAATTCTCTCCTTCACCGACGCCGACATCGCGGTCGAACACGACCATCTGCGGCGGGTCGTCGGCGAGCTCGCCGCCAACGAACGTACCGGGATCGTGACTTGCGTCTATCGTGCGCGCCCGGCCGGCGGATTCGCCGCGCGCCTCGAAGCATTATCCATCAATACGGACTTCGCACCGCTGGTGATGTTTTCGGAGGCGATCGAGCCCATTCGCTACGCTCTGGGCGCGGCTATCGCGATCAAGCGTGAGGCGCTGGAAGCCATCGGCGGCTTCCAGGCGCTCAAGGACAAGCTCGCGGATGACTATTTTCTCGGCCGGCTGGTGACCAGCCACGGCTATGAGGTGAAGCTCTCGAGTTCGATCGTCTCGACCGTTTGCGAGCATCGCAGCTTCGCCGATTTCTGGACACATCAGTTGCGCTGGGCCCGAACCTACCGCACCGCGCGCAAGGCCAGCCTCGCAACTATCCTGCTACAAGGCCCGTTCTGGGCGATCGTCTTTTTGCTCGCTTCACATTTCAGCCCGGTCTCCATCGCGGTCTTAGCCGCCGTTCTGTTCGCGCGGATCGGTATGTCCGCCCTATTGACCTGGAAAGTCCTTGGGGTGCCCGAAATGCGCCGCGACCTTTTGCTGGTGCCGCTGAAGGACCTCATCATGACCGCGATTTGGTTCGCCAGCTTGCTCAGCAATCGGGTCGAGTGGGGCGGCCGCAAACTGGTCGTAACCGCCGACGGCACCATGCGCGAAGCGAATGGTTGAGGCGGGCGGCAGCCTTTGGCTCTATCTCGGCGCTGGAATGTTCGCCAGCATCCTGCTCGCCGTTGGTCTCCTGATGATGAAGAGCCGCGCGGAAGTATTGCCACCGGCTCGCGGCGTCAAGGCGTTCGGCGCCATCTGGCGCTGGCTCAGTGACCCCGTATGGATCGGTGGACTCGGCGTGGAGACGGCGGGCTACGCGCTTTACGTCGTCGCATTGGCCGATGCGCCGGTTTCGCTGGTGGCGGTGACGATGCAGGGCGGGATCGCGCTCTTCGTGCTGTTCGCCGCGCTGCTTCTGCACGAACGCGCATGCCCGCGCGAATGGGTCGGCATCGGTGGTATCGTATTCGCGATGGTGATGTTGGCGCTGTCGCTCAACGCCGGCGCCACCGAGGGCGGCATCGCCTGGCATGTACTCGCGGCCTTATCGGCCGCAGCCATCGTCGCAGCACTTGCGCCCTACGCGTCGGTGCGCATGAGAGTGAGCGGGATTGCCGCGGCGATCGCATCGGGCATCGCCTTCGGACTGGCGAGTATCTATACCAAGGCGCTCACGGACATGTTCGTGGCGGCGCCGGATGCCACCTTGACGGAGCATCTGCTGGGCAATCCGTACCTTTATTTAACAATCACCGCGAACATCATCGGATTGATCCTGCTGCAAAACTCCTTTCATTGGGCGCGCGGTATAATCGCGATGCCGCTGTCGTCGGCCTGCTCAAACATCGTGCCGATCATCGGCGGGATAGTCGCCTTCGGTGAGAGCCTGCCCTCAAACCCATTCGATGCGGCGCTGCGCGTGAGCGCCTTCGTATTGACGATCGCCGCGGGCGCACTGCTAGCGGTCGCCCGCGAACCGGTCGCCGACGGCTTTCATCTCATCGCCGGCGAGCAGCCGGCGCAGGATGACATCGCCTAATTCCGCGGCGAAAGGTCGCGCAGCACGAAAAATAGACCCATTTAGATCCGACCCCACTTCCTGCGCCTGTAACCTTTCTCACTCTCGAGGCCAAGATCACTGTTGAAGCCCGATGGGACACTTTACGTGACCCTTCAACAACTTCGATGTCTTCAAAGAAGACAGATGATTCCCATCAACGGAGCCAAAGGAGGACCGATGAGTTACAGGCATCTTTTCTCGCTGATAGCCGCCGCTGGCGTGATCGCCATAGTGCCGCTGTCGCGCGCCGAAGCGCACGGCTATAGGCAACACAATCTCGTTTCGAATAGGCCCGCCGCCGCGATGGCGGACCATACCGATCCAAACCTCGTCAATCCGTGGGGGGTCGCGTTCTTCCCCGGCGGGCCGTTCTGGATTTCGGATAACGCGGCGAATCCCGACGGTCTCTCCACGCTCTACGATGGGGCAGGGAATATTATCGATTTTCCCGCCACTTCTACTCCCTTTGCCGTCACCATTCCTACCGAGCAGGGAGATACCGGCCAGGGAGCGCCGGGACCCACTGGGATGGTATGGAACGGCAGCCCGTTGGCATTCCCGGTCGGTAACAACCCGCAGAATACGGCGCCGGCGCTCTTCATTTGGGCCACCGAGGACGGCACCATCGCCGCCTGGCAGCCAGCGCTGAGCCCGGTAAATGTGGCGGTGACCGTCTTTCACAATCCCAAAACTCTGACCGACGGCCCGGTGTACAAGGGGCTCGCGATCGGCAACAACAGCTCCGGGCTGTTCCTTTACGCCACCGACTTTAGAGACGCTAGTGTGGTGGTGTGGGATTCCACGTTCGCGGTCAATACCGCGCTGAGCGCGAAATTTGCCGACCACCAGATCCCTACCGGCTTCGCCCCGTTCGGCCTCCAGAACATCAATGGTCAGCTCTGGGTCACCTACGCCCGGCAGGACAGCGCCAAACATGATCCCAAAACCGGTGCGAGCGAAGGCTTCGTTGATGTCTTCGACACCGACGGTAACCTGCTCAACCGCTTCGCCCGCCGCGGGGTTCTCGATGCACCGTGGGGCGTGGTTCTGGCGCCAGATAATTTTGGCCAATTCAGCAACGATATTCTAATTGGCAACTTCGGCGACGGCAGGATCAGCGCCTGGAATCCCGATAAGGGCAAATTCATCGACTGGATAAGAGACGGCGGCGGCAAGACCATCGAGCTCGGCTCGCTATGGGACCTGGTCTTCGGCGGCGGCCTAAACGCCGACCCGCAGACCCTGTACTTCACCACCGGCCTGGTCAACGAGGGTGACGGTCTGTTGGGTACGCTGACTCCGAAGTAACATCGAACCAGCAGCAGGGCGCGCGCGTCCTGTTTCGGGCACGCGTCCTGACCGCTGTATCCGGGCCAGCGCGCGAAGTCCGCGCTTGACCCGCCGCGCTTCAAACGGCCGGCCGGCGCGCGTAGCCACGCATACTCCTGCGAGATTGCCGGTCGGCAGCGAACATCCCGGAAATCAGCGGCCGGCTCCAGCGTTTTAATATCGCTCACTTCTGGGCCGAGCCTAAGCAGGGGCGCGAGAATGAGATACGAGATTACTTCTACTTGACAATTACGAAACCTCAAGGTTACATATCGATCGATGTCTTTGGAGCGAACAATTGTCGCCCTCGCCGATCCCACTCGCCGGCAACTCCTACGCCGGCTGGCTCGCAAGCCGTGCCGCGCGGGAGAGCTCGCCCGCGGCTTTGCAATCAGCCGTCCCGCAATCTGCAAACATACGCGTCTGCTGAAACAGGCCGGGCTGATCACCGCCGAAAAAATTGGCCGCGAGCAGATCTATCGACTGGCGCCGGCTGGCGGCGAAGCCGTCAGGGAGTTGATCGCTAAACTCGAAGAGGTCGGACGTTTCTGGGATGTCGCACTCGACGCCTTCAAGCGTTATGCGGAGGCAAAGGCATGACGATTCGCAAATCGCTCAGACTGGAGCGCGCGCCGGAGACTAAAGGCGTCGCACCCGCAGCGAAGTGTTCGCGCTGAAAATGAAAGAGCATCGAAGCTGCCGACGAGATTGCCAAAAAACCAACGAGGAGACGAGCGATGAAGCTTTACCATTTCCCCTCGCCCAACCCGCAGAAGATCCGTTTCGCGCTGCTCGAACTCGGGCTCGATTGCGAGATCATTGAGGTCGATCTAACCAAGGGCGAACAGCGCCAGCCCACGTTCCTTGCGCTTAATCCCTGCGGACGTGTCCCGGTACTCGCTGATGGAGATCTGACGCTATGGGAATCCCACGCGATCCTTGCCTACTTGGGGGATAAAACCGCGAAAATGTGGCCTGCCTCGGCGTCCGGCCGGGCGGACGCGCTCCGATGGCTCTTCTTTCTCTCTTCGGCGATCGCTCCGCCCGCGACCGATCTTGCGTTCAACCGCATCGCCGCGAAATTGCTCGGAATTCCATCCGACGAAGATGCGATCACGCGCGGCGAAAAGGCCCTGCCCGGAGTCATTGGCATCCTGGGAGATCAGCTCGCGAAGGGCAAATGGCTCCTGGGCGGCGACTTCACACTGGTCGATTGCGCCTATGGTCCGACGCTTAACGTGGTCGAGAGAGCCGGCTTCAGCTTCGCCGGCTTCCCCAAGGTGAGCGCGTATCTGGATGCGGTCCGGTCGCGGCCCGCATGGCAGCAAACTCCCAAGCTTCCGGGACTCTAGATATGCTCAGGCGGCCATCGCGCCGAGGCGCGATGGCCAAATGGCAGTGGTTGACGCGCGAGACTCTAAACTGTTCGCATGAATGATTGCGCGACTTGACCCTGAAATGATCGTTGTATTTGCGCCGGGCGCCAGTATCTTGCCGGTCGGCCAGAGATCGCTGGAGGACGGAGTTCGATGCTCGAAAATCACGAAGTGGTTTCAAGCGACGAATAGCTGGCGGCGCGCCGCAGCTACTGGCAACGGAAAAGAAATTCGCCTGCGCGACGAGTTCAGTCCGCGGCGCCGCAATCTTCCGGTGGGAACGCGTCGCCAACGACTGTCTCTTCGACGGACCGAACGGAAAGCAAGGTCTCGTTCAGTCATTTGAGTCGCGTAGCCAATTGGTCATCTATCACTTCATGTTTGCCCCCGATTGGAGCGCGGGATGCCTGCATTGCTCCTTCTGGGCGGATAACTTCAAGCCTGGGTGCGCCATCGCGACAATTACAGCGACTGACGACAACTATTTTGAAGCCAGACTGGAAGCGAGCGTTCGGCCTAACGCATTGCTATGATGCGCGGGCAATGAGGACAATGCTTCGGTGCTGTGTCGCGATCGTGGGGTGCCTGCTAATCATGGGGCCGGGAACACCAACCGCCAAAATGAGCGTATCGCATTCAGATGCGGCCGCGCTGCTCGTGCTCGATCTGCAAGTCGATTTCGTCGAGCACGATGGGCGGATGCCGATCGCACCGGACCAGATCGATCAGGT
The DNA here is from genome assembly GCA_050736495.1 of Binataceae bacterium (SeqCode). Taxonomy (GTDB): domain Bacteria; phylum Desulfobacterota; class Binatia; order Binatales; family Binataceae; genus JBOHWJ01. Next base: position 6,525 of record JBOHWJ010000537.1, read on the forward strand.
TCTCCGCACTTCCAACAACGCGATCGAAGCCGCCGCCGCGCACCACACCGTGATCGCCTATATCGGGAATGAGTACACGCGCTGGGATATACCCGGCAACTGGTTTCGGCATAATGCGGCGCTCGGCGGCACACCCGGCGCCGCACTCGACCCTCGTGTGAAAAGACTCTCCGCGGCGCCTTATTTTCCCAAGCGGCAGGGCGACGCATTTTCAAATCCCGATCTTGCGCGCTTTCTCCGCTCGCACCACATCCACCGCGTCGTTATTTGCGGCGTTTACGCCGACGCCTGCGTAACCGCGACTGCACGCGGGGCGCTGCGCCGCGGACTCGCAGTCACCGTTCTTGCTGATGCGGTTGGCGCCGCGAGTGACGCGGCGCGGCAATCCGCACTCGCGAAAATTGGCCGGGCCGGCGCGCAAATCGAAACAACCGGCGAGTTTATCAACCATCTCGAGGTGACTTCGCACGCCGCCAACTGGAGCGATGTATCGCGGGCAAATCGGAGCCTTTGCCAGAAGAAGCCGACCGCTCGAAGTCACTCATCAGCAGGTTGTTGATAATATCTGGTGGGCGAACTGCGCCGGAATGCCATTGGCATATGCCTCAAGGGCAAACTTACGCCGCCCGTAGGATGACGCCGGTGGTGTCGCGTCGGAGGCGTTTGTCCTTTTTCATTCCGAGCAAAGTGAAGAATCCCGTGTTCTTTCTCCACACGACTGTTAGGGGCCATGATGGCTGAGATACGCCTCGCGCAGACCGATGAAGAGATAACGGCGTGCTTTTCGGTCATGCGTCAACTCAGAACCGATCTCGTCGAGCCAGAATTCCTGCAACGGATCAAGCAGCAGCAACGCAACGGGTACCGGCTCTGCTATCTCACTGACGGAGAATTCGTGCGTTCGGTTGCAGGATTCCGGCTGATCGAGAACCTCGCGAATGGCCGAGTGTTCTATGTCGACGACCTGGTGACCGATTCCAACGTGCGCTCAAAGGGATATGGGCAGCAGCTATTGGACTGGCTGACAGCGGAAGGAAAGGCCGCCGGATGTGACACGTTAGAGCTCGATTCCGGGGTGCAACGCTTCGCCGCACATCGATTCTACCTGCGCAATCGCATGGACATCGCAAGCCATCACTTCAGGATCAATCTGAAGTAATGAGCGAGCCGTGCCAATGACTGCGGCGCCTCGGGCTTGCTGAGGGCGGAAATCCCGGCTACGAGCGACGTCTATCACTATTACAAATCATCAATTGATCACGTGGGCGGATCTGAGATTCCGCAGATCGTCGTCGGAGTATCCGGCCGCGCGCAGGACTTCCCCGGTATGCTCGCCAAGACGCGGCGGCATCAGGTTCTTCACCGACTTCTCGCCGTTCACACTCACGGCGATATCGACAAACTTAAGCTCGGGCGTACGGAAGTTCGCGTCGCTCGGCGCGATCATGCCGAGCGTGTTCACCTGTTCGTCGGCGAAGACCTTGTCGATGGTGTTGATTTCGCTGGCCGGCACGCCGGCCTCGCGCAGCAGGCTCATCCACCGCGCGGACGTGTGCTTTCTGGTTTCCGCCTCGAGAATTTCATGCAGTTCATGGCGGCGCGGCACGCGTCCGGTGTTACTGCTGAAGCGCGGATCCTCCGGCAACTGTGGCAGGCCGAGCAATCGGCACAGCTTGGCGAACAGCCGATCATTGCCCGCCGCGATAAGCACCCACGAGTCCGCGGTCTGAAACGCCTCGTAGGGCGCCGCCGCCGGCGACGCCGATCCGATCGGCCCCGGCACCTCGCCGGTCGCCATGTAGTTCGTCATCAGCAGCGCGGTCCAGGCGACGCCGGTTTCGAGCAGGCTCGCCGTGACGCACGCGCCTTTACCGGTTGTGGCGCGTTCGATTATCGCCGCCAAAATACCGCTGAAAAGCCACAGCCCCGATCCCATGTCGATAATCGGCACGACCACGCGTGCCGGCGCGCCGCCAGCATGACCGTTGACGCTGATGATTCCCGAATAGGCCTGCCCGAGCGGATCGTAACCGGGCAGGTGCTTGAGCGGACCGCGATCGCCGAAGCCGCTGATCGAACCGTATATGAGGCGCGGGTTTCCCTTAGCGAGGTCGTCATAGCCGAGGCCGCGCGACTCGGCGCTCCCCGGCTTCATCGAATGAACGAAGATGTCGGCGCGCGCGGCGATCCGCCGGACAATTTCGCGGCCACGCGGATGGCCGAGGTCCACACATACGCTTTTCTTGTTACGGTTGTAACAGAGATAGGCGGTCGATTCGCCATTCCACAGCGGCACGAAGCGGCGCGCGTCGTCGCCGCCAGCCGGCCGCTCAATTTTGATCACATCGGCGCCGAAGTCACCCAGTAGCTGTGTGCAATAGGGACCGGCGACGTTCTGCGTGAGATCGATACAGGTCATTCCTTCAAGCGTTCGAGGCATGTGCCAACTCCTGAACTGATCCGCCGCTCGTGGCCGCCACCAGCGGACGCGCCGCGCTGCCGCCTCAACTTAACGCACCGCCGTCGCTGCCCGCCAGCCTCATCCGAGCAGGCGACGCGTCGCGATCGCGGCGCCGTCGCGCATCGCACGCAGCTTCTCCCACACCAACTCCTCGGCGACCGGCGACAGCCCGGCGGTCGTCTCGAAGCCGCAATCGGTCCCGGCCATCACGCGATGCGGGTCGCCGACGGCGAGCGCGGCGCGTTCGACGCGGTCCGCCACGACCTCCGGATGTTCCACATAGTTGGTGGTGGTATCGATCACGCCGGCAACCAGGATCATCTCGGGAGCCATGCGATTGCGCTCGAATGATCGATATTCATGCTCGTGGCGCGGATTCGCCATCGAGACCATCAGCGCGCCGACGCGCGCGGCGTACAGACGCGGCAGGATTTCGTCGAGCGCGACATCGCGATTGTGCGGCCCTCCGTAGTTTCCCCAGCATACGTGGAGCCGCACGCGATCGCGCGGCACCTTTTCCAGCGCGCGATTTATCGCGGCAATCACCGTATCGACGAATTCGAGAAAATCCTTGAGCGGGCGTTCGGCGAACGACGCATGACGCTCCATCGCGAGGTCGGGCGCGTCG
>JBOHWJ010000538.1:0-15119 GCA_050736495.1 Binataceae bacterium (SeqCode)
CCTCTCCCCCTCGGGCTCGCGTTGCCGGCGCACGAAGCGCCCGCGTGGACGCGTGGCCAGACCGCGCGTCCGCGCGGGCGCCGTTACGTTGTTCTGCGCAAATGTGCGGCTCTTCGAGTTGCGAAAACGACAGCACGTCAGTCGCCTTATCCTGACCGCGAAAATCCCGGTTAAGCTTCCGGATGGCGCGGTCGCTCACGAGCATCAGCGACAATTCGCAGGTCTCAAGACCGCTCAGGGCGAGCAGGCTTTGCGCATCCTCGCGCACTCGCACACTCATCGAACGGCCGCGCGCCGTTGCGCACCTTAGCTCCACTGACACCGGTCAATCGTTAGACTTTTGCGAAGGTTCAAGAGGTTCCGTCCGCTCGCCGCTGAACAACTCATAGGCGGTGATTACCGTCTGGACCAGCCGATGGCGCACGACGTCGCGCTCGTTGAAATGGACGAAGCTGATACCTTCCGTGTTGGCGAGCACCGTTCGCGCCTCTTTGAGGCCCGAGAGCTTGCCGCTGGGCAGGTCGATTTGCGTAATGTCGCCGGTGATTACGGCTTTGGAGTTGTAGCCGAGCCGCGTCAGAAACATCTTCATCTGCTCGGATGTGGTGTTTTGCGCCTCATCCAGAATGATGAAAGAGTCGTTCAGTGTGCGGCCGCGCATGAAGGCGAGCGGCGCGACTTCAATCGTACCGCGTTCCAGCATCCGGCGTGCGCGGTCAAAGTCAACCATGTCGTGCAGCGCGTCATAGAGCGGACGCAGGTACGGATTGACCTTTTCGGCCAGGTCGCCGGGCAGGAAACCGAGCTTCTCGCCCGCTTCAACCGCCGGCCGGCACAGCACCATCCGCGTCACCTGGTTCTTCATCAGCGCCGCCAGCGCCATCGCCATCGCGAGGTAAGTTTTGCCGGTGCCGGCGGGCCCAATACCGAAGACGATATCGTGCGTGCGGATCGCGTCGATATACTTCTTCTGATTGACGCTCTTGGGCGAGATTACGCGCTTATGAGCGGAGACGTAGACGGTGTCGAGAAAGATGTCCTTCAGGTCGGCGTTGCGGTCGGCCCGCACGATACGCGCGGCGTACTCGACGTCGCCGCCGTAAATCGGGTAGCCGCGCTTGAGCAGTTCGTAAAGTTCGCTCAGCAGCTTGCCCGAAAGCGCCTGTTCGGCATGGCCGCCCGAGATTTTGAGCGTACTTCCGTTGACACCGATCCGCACGTCCAACGCCTGTTCGATTGTGCGGATATGACCATCATGCTGGCCGAGCAGCTCAGTGAAAAAGCGATGGTCGTCGAAGTGGAGTTCGAGCGAGTCGTCGGATGCTAACTGGGGAATGGTACCGTTTACCCTCTTATCCAGATTACTGGCGTTTCCGTTTGCAACCCAATCGTGGCTCATTCGCAATAACAATGGTAGCCTTTTTTGCCCTCCGTGTTAAAGCCCTGAGCCGTTAATTCTCGAAGCTCTGACTACCGCGTCAGACCAGTGTCAGCACGTGCTCGAGCGCCTCATCGAGTTTGGCCGCGTCGCCTCCGCCAGCTTGCGCGAAATCGGGCCGGCCGCCGCCAGTGCCGCCGACGATCGGCGCGATTCGCTTGATGATGTCGCCGGCCTTGATCTTTTTGACGAGGTCCGGCGTGACCGCCACCAGCAGCGCGACCTTATTGTCGCCGAGAGCCGAGCCTAGCGCGACCACCGCTGAGCCGTGTTTCTGGCGCATGTGATCGGCCATTTCGCGCAGCGTGCGCGCCTCGACGCCTTCGACCTTGCGCGTGACGACCTTGACGCCATTGACCTCACGCACCCGTTCGGCGTCCTCAGCGGAGGCGGCCGCGCCGGCGACAAGCTTCTGTTCGAGCGCACGGAGCTTTTTTTCGAGTTCTTTTTCGCGCACCAGCAGCCGCTCGAGCCGCTCCAGCGCGCCGGTGTCCCTGGCGCCCAGATGGCCGCTGATTTCTTCAAGGATTTTCTCGCGCCGGCGAATCGCCTCCAGCGCGCCCTGCCCGGTGAAAGCCTCGATGCGGCGCACGCCCGCGGCCACGCCCGATTCCGCTTCGAGTTTGAAGAAGCCGAGGTCGCCGGTGCGGTCGACATGCGTGCCGCCGCACAGTTCGACCGAGAAGTCGCCCATCCGCACCACGCGCACGCGGTCGCCGTACTTGTCGCCGAAAAAGGCGAGAGCGCCGGCCTTGATGGCGTCATCGTAGGCCATCTCCTCGGTCGTGACAGCGGCGTTTTCGCGGATACGCGCATTGATGTCCTCCTCGATCGTCAGCAAATCGCCCGCGCTGACCGGCCCCTGATGACTGAAATCGAAGCGCAGACGATCGGGTGCGACCAGCGAACCCGCCTGATGGACATCCTTGCTGAGGATTTCGCGCAGTGCGTAATGCAGGATGTGGGTGGCGGAATGGTTCAGCATCGCGGCGTCGCGCCGTTCACGATCAACGCGCAGCCTGACGCGCGCGCCTCTAGCAAAGTCTTGGGGTGCTCCGCGTAGCATGCGGCCGATATGCACGATCGAGCCGTCGGCCTTGCGCGTATCCGTCACTTCGAGCAGCGCGCCCGACTCGGTCTCGATTATGCCGCGGTCGCCGACCTGGCCGCCGCCTTCGGGATAAAAGGGCGTCTCGGCGGCGACGAGAGTGACGCGCTTGTCGGCGCCGGTTTCGGCCGCGAGGATTTCAGATTCGGCGTCGTAGTGATGGTAGCCGATGAAGCGCGACGTGACGCCGGGAGCAAGCGCGATTTCCGGTGTGACGGTTTCGTCTTTGCGCGCGGCGCGCCCACGTTCGCGCTGTTCCTCCATCAGGCGGTTGAACTCCGCAACGTCAACTTCGATACCGTGGTTACGCAAAACGTCCTGCGTCAGGTCCAGTGGAAACCCATAGGTGTCGTAGAGTTTAAAGGCAACGCCACCGGGCAAAATACGATTTCCGCATTCGGCGAGGCGCTTACGTTCGGTTTCGATAAGTTCCAGTCCCAGTTCCAGAGCCTGGTTGAACTGCTGCTCTTCGAGACTTACGACCTCACCGGTACTTACAGCTTGGCTATGGCTGAGTTGCGGGTACGCATTACCCATAGCTTCGATTACGCCTTGCTGCACCGCCGCCAGGAATGGCTTATGGATACCCAGATAGCGTCCGTGCCGAGCCGCGCGCCGAATGAGGCGTCGCAAAACGTATTCTCGGTCGGTATTGCCGGGCCGCAGTCCGTCCGCGATCAGAAAGCAAATTGCGCGAGCATGATCCGCGATTGCGCGAAAAGAAATATCCGCGTCCGCGGAGTCACCGTAGCGGATACCGTTTCCGTACTCCTCCGATAAGAGTTCGATTCTTGCGATGATGGTCTGGAACAGGTCGATATCGTAATTGCCGAGCAGCTTGCCGGTTTCCAGGCTCTGCATCACCGCGGCGACGCGCTCTAATCCCGTTCCCGTATCGACATGCTTCATCGGCAGCGGTGTCAGCTTGCCCGCCGCGTCGCGGTTATACTGGATAAAAACGAGATTGCCGAGTTCGATAAAGCGCGCGCAACCCTCTACATTGACGGCGCATTCCGCGCCCGGATGCGTACAGTTCTTCGCCGCTTCGGGTCCGCGGTCAATATGGATTTCCGAGCACGGACCGCACGGCCCGGTCTCGCCCATCTCCCAGAAATTGTCCTTCTCGCCACAGCGCAGAATCCGTTCGGGCGGCAGCACTTTGAGCGCGCGCCAAGCCTGCTCGGCCTCGTCGTCGTCCTTGTAGACGGTCGCCCATAGCCGTTGCGCGGGAATCTCCCAGACTTTGGTGACGAGTTCCCAATGGAATGCGATCGCTTCGGTCTTGTAATAGTCGCCAAACGACCAGTTGCCGAGCATCTCGAAGAACGTATGGTGATAGCTGTCACGGCCAACCGCGTCGAGGTCATTATGTTTGCCCGAGATGCGCAGGCATTTCTGACAATCGGCGACGCGCGGCGACGAGGGCGTGCGCACGCCAAGGAAATAATCCTTGAACCGCACCATCCCGGCGTTGGTGAACAGCAGGGTCGGGTCGCCCTTGGGTATCAATGGCGCCGAGGGAACGATCCGATGTCCCCGTTCGCGGAAAAAGTCGAGAAAGGATTGTCTGATCCTGTCCGTGGTCCAACGCATAGACAGGTTATTCTAGCCTAAGCTCCCGCGGTCGTGCCATTTGCGCGCAGTCGTTACGCACATCGTTTTCGTGGCGGCCAATCAACCGCGGTGTGAGTAGCCGCCGCTCACCACGGCTGGCAAGCAACGCCTGCGCGAGCGCATCGGCAGACTGAACGCCGCAGATGTCATCGCCGTTGAACGCGCCATCAAGGTACAATTTGCCCGACCTGAAACTGGTCTTTAATAGTCGAACTTCGGGCAAATCCCGCATTGCGACGAATCCGCCCATCTCATAGCGGACCGGACGGATCCGAACACAACGGCCGACCGTTCAGTTACTCGGGTACAACTTTGAATTCGACAACGGTATTGGGGGTCGCGACCGCGACCGAACCGTAGAGCGGTCAATAATGCTTGTAGGTCTCGACCATCTCGCGCGCCTGCGCCTCGCTGACGCCGGCCATGATGAATTCCATCTTCGCGCTCTCGAACACGGCCGGCCCTTCATGCTTGGCTTGCGTGTCGATCACGCCTTCCATGCTGACCTCGACGCGTTTGAGCGGCGTGTTGGCATGACGCGCGAGCCGCTCCATCATCAGCGTGGCGCATCCGGTTATACCGGCCAGGAAAAGCTCACCCGCGCCGGGCGCGTCGCCGGGGCCGTCATGCCCGGCGCTGTCGTCGATAACGAGTTGGTTGTGGCGTGCGCTCCAGATGTGGCGCCCGGTGATGCCAGTGCTGACCGTCTTCACTATGGGTTTGAGGAAGCGATCCGCCATACGCACCTCCAGTGAATGGACTCGATGGAGCCTGTCCTATACGGCGATTCTATCGCGCGGGCGAGCCGGATTGCCATCGATAATATCGCAATGAGGCGGCTGAAGGCGCGCTAGCCGCGGCCGTCGGCGAGAAACTCGCGCAAGTACTGATTCACCAGCGCGGGCTTTTCCTGTTGCACCCAATGGCCCGAATCCGCGATGTATTTTAGCGTGAACGGTCCCGAGAACAGGCCCTCCATGCCATAGGTCAGCTCTTTGCCGAGCGCGACGTCCTGCTCGCCCCATATGAGCAGGGTCGGCGCGGCGATCTTGCGGCTAAGCCAGTGGTCCGGCGGCGGCGTGCGGAGAAAATCGCGGCGGCGCAGCGCCCGGTAATAATTGATCGCTGCGGTCGCCGAATACGGACGCGCAAACGCCTCGCGAAAATGTGCGAGATCCTCATCGGTGAACGCAGCCTTGTTCACCGCGGTCGATCGAATCGCGCGCGCTACCATCGCGGCGCCTCGCGCCCGCAGCATGGCGTCGGGCAAATAGGGGACCTGGAAAAACAACATGTACCAACTGCGCATCATCTGGCGAGGATTGCGGAGCAGATGGGCGAGGAAGCGGGCCGGATGCGGGCAGTTGAGCACGCATAGTCGCTCGACGATTTCGGGGCGCATCAGTGCCGTCGCCCATGCGACCGCGCCGCCCCAGTCATGGCCGATTACGATGGCGCGTTCGCGCCCGAGTGCGTGAATCAACCCGCTGACGTCGTCGACCAGCCTTTCCATGGTGTAGTTCTGAACGCCCACGGGCGCATCGGTGCCGCCGTAGCCGCGCATATCCGGCGCCGCGCATTCGAAGTCCGCGCTGAGCGCGCGTAGCTGATGGCGCCACGAATACCAGCATTCCGGAAACCCGTGGAGCATCACAATCAGCGGCCCGCCGCCCGCCCGTGCGACCTGCATATTGAGGCCGTTGGGCAACGTCAGCCGCTCGAAGTGCCAGGGCGTCTCACCCGCCGCGCCCATATCAGCGCCAAGCGTGTCAGGCATATGTCTCCTCCGGCGCCGGAGCGCCGCTCCGGTCGATCTGAGTTTCGGAAGCTTTGGAAATATTACTCTTGATCGTGGCGTTCCGCTGACAGCGGAATCTCCGTTCTTGAGTTTTGCATAACTCATCACTTTGCGGCCGGGAGTTCTGACCGATGAAGCGCGCCACCCAAGAGCTTTCGGTTTGCACCGACGCGCTCGGCAAACCGTACCGATCCCCTGATCGCCTCTATAGCGTGGCGATACGTCCAATTCGCTCCACTTTCTCGTCCTGATGTGGATAACGGCCGAAGTTCCGCGCCATGGTATGCCGCAGCTCAGGAGGATGGAATCCGGCCAGCGAGGCGTCGCCAGCACCCCGCTCGGCTGCGAACATTCGGTCGCGATGCAGATAAGCTTTGTCAGCGCCAATCAGGGATGGCTGTTTACCGACTACGGTCGATTGCTCTCGACCGACGACGGTGGCGCAACCTGGAGCGACATCACGCCGCGCGTGGGCAATGTTACGCACTAAGCTCTTAGCGTTGATTGAGAGCAAGAATCGTTGCGCGGCGTAGACTGCCCTGCGTTCATCCCCCGATTGCAATGGCAGGAATGGGGCAACCGCCGCGGCCGCCATTCAAAGCGCTGATAGCGCACCGGCGTAAGGCTCGCGGCAACCCTCCAATACGCGCGCGGCCAGGCCTCAGCCGAAACGATGGCGGCAAATACCACCGCCGCCACCTCCAAGTCCTCGCAGTCGTCCACGTTTCCGCCCGTGCGGACGCCTACCAGCGATCGGCGCACGGACCTGCCATCGTCACCGTGGCAGTCGCTGCCGCCCTTGATGGCCAAGGTCGGCGTCACCGCGCTCGCCGGTCAGGTGCTTATGCTCGACGGCAATCCGCTCGCCGGCGTCACTCAACCTTTGGGCGTATCTGTAGGCGGCATTCATTCGTCAGGTAACGCGAACACAATCTCTGGCCTGCAGGGCGGCTCGCTGGAGGAGGGGACAGAGATAAGCTCGGAGAATCCCTTACTACCGCACTACCGCTTGGTCCGATGGGAGTCGGCTCGTTGACTCTGGGAACTGATTCTTTCGGCAACCAGACCGCAACGAAGGACACCTGTGCAGGAGGGTCTGCGGGCATCTCTCCGTTGGCGATGAGCGGTATGGGATGCAAGACGTGGGTGTTTCCGTGAGCCGCTTGATGGCAGTGGCCATGCCGGCGCGGCTCCAAATGCGCGAGAGCATCGACTCCGCTGAAGTGACAGTCCGACCTTTTCGCGACAAGTCACTCACCCTTCTGATGATCGCTCTCTTGATAACCATTACCGCCAGCGCGCATCCCACCATCGTGTTGCCACGCTCTGAGTATTTTCACTTATACATACTCGACACGGCCGCTTTCGTGATTGGCCTCGCGGTAGCAGCGTACATACTGCTGTGGAATCTTAAATTCACCTCCACGCTTCTTATCGCCCCCAACGAGGTGGCGATTGCAAGAGGCATCTTACCTCAGACCACAAGGTGCCGGCGGTTTTCGCCTTCCGAATGTCAAGAATTTGAAGTCGGCTTCACTTGGCAGTCGCGCATAGCGGGTTATGATCCGCAAACGGGTAATTATGGTGCACGGGCATTGTACTTGCGTTATGGAGCCAGCCGACTTGTGGTGGCGCGGGGCTTAAGTGGTGAACAGACGGAAAGTTGCGCCTAAGCCGCCGCCCGGAGTGACGCGTACACTGTGGACGCGGTGCATCTTATCCTCGACAACTACGCCACCCACAAACCCCGGCGATCAAGCGCCGGCTTTTGCGCCATCCCCGGTTCCATCCGCGCTTCACACCCACCGGGGCTTCCTGGCTTAATCTGGTCGAACGCTGGTTTGCCGCGCTCACCGAAAAGCAGTTGCGCCGCGGCGTCCATCGCAGCACCCGTGAACTGGAAGCCGCCATCCGCGCCTATCTCGAACTCAACCACCGCCATCCCAAACCCTTCATCTGGACCAAAACCGCCGACCAAATCCTCGAATCGGTCGCTCGCTTTTGTAAACGTACTTTAGACTCCGGACACTAGCGGTGGTCACCAGATCAACACCAGCGATTCCTCCGGCTGAATGAATATCGACTCGGGCACTCCAACCGCACCTTTATACGGCCGTCTACCCCTCCTAAGGTTTAAGCACTCTTCTATAGGCCTCCTCGTGCGCGCGCAGAAGAATAACGCGATGGGTAGCCGTAGTTCTCACGCCAGACCGCGACTGCGGAGCTCACGCTTGGTAGGATTCGCGTCGAGGGAAGCAGGAATGGCCGACGACGTGAATCTGCTCATTGAACTCGCGCGCTTCATCGAGCGCATAAGCGCGACCGCGCGCACCGGACTCGCGTTTAATCCGCACGGCTTCGACGCCGAGCGCTACGAGGAATTGTTGCGTGAGGCGGCGCGGATGCGCGCGGCGATGGAAGGTGCGGATGCCGCGGCGGCCGACGAAACCAGGCGGCGATGGCGCGATCAAGTGACAAACGGCTACGACGGTTACGTCACCGCCGCGGTCGGATGCGGCGCGATGGTGTTCAACCCGCGCGACGAGGTCCTGATGATCAAGCGGCCCAACGGCCGCTGGTGGTACCCGACCGGTTTCTGCGATGTCGGTATCTCGCCGGCCGAGAACGTGGCCAAAGAGGTGCGCGAGGAGACCGGACTCATCGTTACGCCGCTGCGGCTCATGGCCGTGACCGACAGCCTCAAACTCGGTTCACCCGCGCGCCATATCTATTCGATACTGTTCTACTGTCGGCTCGATGGCGGCGACTTGCGGCCGCATCCGCTCGAAGCGTGTGAGGCCGGTTTTTTCGCGCTCGACGCCGTGCCCGAACCCTTGCATGGAAGCAGCCGCTTATGGATCGCGCTTGCGCGTGAATTCCATTTCAGCGGCCGCATCGAGCCGTACTTCGATCCTCTTTAGGATTCGCGCTGGCGGCCGGCCACACGCGCATGGTAACAACCCCTCTCGGGCGGCTCGCGGGCAGGGGATGCCGCGGACGCACGACGCTCAAGGAGAATTTTTATGGGTTTGAGGCTCGAAGGCAAAAACGCGTTGATAACCGGCGGTGCGAGCGGAATCGGCCGTGCCACGGCCATCCGGTTCGCTGAAGAAGGCGCCAACGTATGCGTGGCTGACCGCCAATTTGCCGCGGCCGAGGAAACCGCGGCCGCGGTGCGCAAGCTTGGCCGCAAAAGCGCCGCTGTCGAAGTTGACGTGAGCGACCCGGCGAAGGTCGAGGCGATGGTCGCATACGCAGCCAGGGAACTAGGCGGGGTCGACGTGCTGCTCGCGGCAGCCGGCGTCTCGCACGCCAATTATGGCAGCGGTGGTTCGGCGCATTACAAACTGCTGCACGAAAAGAGCTTCGACGAATGGCGCCGAGTGCTCGCAATCAATCTCGATGGGGTTTTTCTCACCTGCCAGGCGGTGGCGCGCGAGATGATCAAGGCGGGACGCGGCGGACGGCTCATCGCGATTTCGTCGGGTGCGGCGAAAATACCGATCAAAGGATCGGGGGAATACTGCGTAAGCAAGGCCGGCGTCTGGATGGTGATGAAGTGCATGGCGCTGGAATTAGGCAAATTCGGCATTACCGCAAACGCGATCGGTCCTGGCGTGATCGACACGCCGATGACCAAGGAGATGCAGGAGGGCAACCGCATGGAACTCATCGTCGGCCATGTGCCGCTGCGCCGCATCGGCAAACCGATTGATGTGGCCAATACGGCGTTGTTCCTGGCGAGCGATGAGGGCGCCTATTTCACCGGATCAATTCTTCATCCCGACGGCGGCGTGATTATGCAGTAGCGGACGGGGCGACGCGGCGTGCGGCGATGCGAATAACGATCAGGTCGCGCGCTGCCTGCTGCCGCCTGCTTGCCGGTTGCGCATCGCCACCACTGCGGGCGGAGGATCCGACAGGAAGGGGCGGCGCATGGCCGCAAGGTTGGCGCCTCCTTGCCCAGCGATATAAACTTTCTCTTGATGAACTGTTTTGCGAAGGCCGCTGACACAATAGCCGCCGCCAGCGTGGCGCCGGTTACCGCCGCCGTGAGACTTGTGTGCGCCGTCTGACTCGCTTCATAGCAAACGCGACAGCAAATATATTGCGGCGTGCCACTTATCGGTATCGCTGCAATTGTGGCCGGATGCGGCTGGCTGGGGCGCTGCTGAGTTCAGTCGTGTTCGCTCTTGTTCTCATCGCGGCGAGCGCGCGCACCCCGGCTTACGCACAGGATCAGGGAATGGGTGAAATGCAACCCCTCCCGGCTCCCGGGATGGAATCGAACGCGCCGGGTACGAGCATCAACCGCATGACCGAGGGCGATGTGATGGGCTTGGGCCAGCATATGCGGATCATGCAGCCGGTTATCGCCTCGCTTGCGGCGTCTCCGCCTTACGGTAACGCGCCGCTCACGGTCGGCTTTTTCGTGACCGCCAGCGACCCCGAAGATATCGGGTTTCTGACTTACCAGTGGAACTTTGGCGATGGCGCGGTGTCCTCGTTACCGCCCGAACTGTACATTTTTCATGTCTACCAACAGCCGGGGAACTACGTCGTCTCGCTGATAATGAAGACCGTTGACGGCCGCTCGATATCGCTCTTCACGCCGGTAATCGTGCACGCGCCGGCGGACTAGCAGGCTCTGCGGCAAGTGCATCCTGTCATTCCGTGCGCCTCTAGCGGAGCTTTAGGCGAAGCGAGCAAAGGAGTCGGCGACGTGCGTTTAGAATCAGCGAAGAATCTCGGGATTCTTCACTGCGCGGACTCCGTTCAGAATGACAAACAGGCGGTGCGGAGGTTCCCAGGCGGAGGCGGGCGCCTTTAGCAAAGCTCAGCAGTGCGACCGAACGGCCAGCGGCCGTTGGCGCGCCACGTTCGAGAGCTGGCGAGACGATTCCGTTGGGTCCGCCGCCGCTAATGACAGCCGCAGCCGCCGCCGCAACATCCCCCGCCACCCATCCGCGGGCCGCCCTCAAGCGACGCGCTGTCGGCGCCATTGCGCGCGGCCGCGAACACCGACATCTCGCGGCTCAACCTGCCGCCATGACAGGTCGGGCACTCGGCGTCTTCGTCGTGCCCAGTCCGTACCAGAGTCTCGAACGAACACGCGCACTCGTCGCATCGATATTCGTAAATCGGCATCGCGGTTAATCCTTGTCTTCGTCGAACGGCTGCGCGTACTCGACCAGCACTCCACGCGTGGCCTTGGGATGGAGGAAACAGATCATGCCGGCGAGACCCGGCCGCGGGTTCTGGTCAATTAGTGCAATACCTTTAGCACGTGCGCCATCGAGTTCGCGCGCCACGTCGTCAGTCTCGAAGCACAAGTGATGAAGGCCGCCGCCGCGCCGCGCCAGAAACTTACCCACGCCGTTGTCGAGGTTGAGTGGCTCCAGCAGCTCGATTTCGCTTTCCCCGACCTTGAGCAGCGCGGCCTTCACGCCCTGATCCTGGATTGTGGCGCTTTTCGTCAGATGGAGTCCCAGGATGTCGCGCCACAGTCCCATGGCTTCGTCGAGATTCGGTACCACCACGCCCACATGATGTATCCGCTTGAGCATATCAACTTTCGGTATGGCTCGGACTGGCGCAGAGCTTTTGCTGCAGCGCATTCCATTGCGCCTTCATTGCGGGTGAACCAAGGTTCGGATGTTGGCCGCGGGTAGCGGCGAGCTTATTGCACGCGCCGGTGACATTGCCTTGCTTGGCGTAAATCTCGGCCATATTGTACTTGGCCACGTAGAAAAGATTGTCCGATTCCGCCGCGATCGATTCGACCCGGCTCCACAAATCCATCGCGTCCTTGTAATCCTTGCGCGATTGCGCGATGCGCGCGAGACCCGCGTTGGCGTCTGGCGAGGCCGGATCGGCCTTCGCAACCTGGGAGAAAATCGCCTCCGCCTGATCGGTCTGGTTCATCGCCACGTAAGATTGTCCGAGGATCGAGAGCGTGCCGGTGAGATCCTTTACCGGAATTTTACCCGCGTTTGCCATCCGCTGGAAATATCCGTAAGTAATCGCGGTGAGCTTGGCGTCGGCGAGGTAGCCATTGCGGTCGCCCGCGGCCAGCTTGTGCTGTCCGCTTTGCCACAGCTCGAGTCCGATTTCCTTTACATAGTCATTGAAGGCGGGTGTGTTGTCGTTGCGCGCCGCCAGGGCGGTCATTTCGGGTTCAAGCTGAACGTATTGCGCGGTATCGTCGAGCGCCCGCACTCGCCATTCGAAGGTCTGACCGAAATGCTCCTTCATCCCCGGATACTGCGCCTCGTATCCCTTAAGATTCGAGGCGACCTCCGTGTAGTCGACCTTGGGCGCATCTTCGAGCAGGTTGGCAAGCATATAAATGGCGCGCCCGCGGCTTTCATGAAGCCGCTGACGCTGTGACGCCGCGCCGCTGTGTTCCGCCACGGGTTCCGCCCTGATGGCCTCGCGCAAGGCCAGGATCGCGTCGTTGCGCACCGCTTCGCGATCAGCCTTGGTCATGGCGATGGCCTTCGCGTTGACGACGTTGGCCTTGGCCGGCGCGCTGCCCGCCGCGACCTTGCCCTTATGATCGGCCTTCGCGCCGTTCAACGCCTCGTAATAACATTCCGCGGCATTGTAACGGGCGGTGTAATCGTAATCCGGGTTACCGTTTACCAGTTGGTACTGTTTGGCCGCGCCGATGTAATCACCCTTATGCTGCAGCTCCTCGCCGAGGCGGAAACGCGGCTCGAAAGCATAGTGGCCATGCGGAAACTCCTTGAGATAGCTCTGCGCTCCGGCGATCCATTCGTCGTTGAGCGCCGCGCTGCGCATCCCGCCGCGCTCCCATTCGATGCGCGGGACCTTGAAGCGCATGTAAGTCGCCCATTGCGCGTCGGGATTGGAGCGTTGCTGCGCCACCTCGTCAACAATCTTGCGCACTGTTTCGAGTTGTCCCTGTGAATAGTAGAGGTCGGCGGCGTAGCGGTAGGCCTTGGGATATTTGCCGCTCTGTGCCGCCCGCCAGTAGTAACGTGCGGCCTCGGCGTGGCGATGTTTATAGTAGAGCACGTTGGCGAGCAGGTAGTTTTCGAGCGGGTCGTTGGAGTCACCGAACTCGGCGATCGGATCGGAAACGTAGTCGGCCGCGGCCGCGATCGCGACCGCCCAACTGTCCTTATTGTCCTGGCGCGCGCTGATGTAATCAATTATGTCGCGATGGTCGCGTGAGCGTTTGGCCACATCAGTTTCCGCCGCTTCGGCTTTGAACATTTCGCGCAGATGCAGCATCTCGAAGCCGCGGCGTTGCGCGCCGGTCGCACCGTTGGCCAGCCGGCCGGTCAGAGCCTGAGCCTGGTTCGTCTTGCCCATGGCGGCGTATGTCGTCGCGAGCCCCTGCTCCGCGGGATGGTACTGCCGCGTGTACGATCCGTCGCTCATTATCTGCTTGAAGTCGACGATCGCTTTGGAGTATTCGCGGTGGTCGAACTTCCCCAGTTCGCGCTCGCAATAGGCGCGTCCGAGCAAGTTTTCACGCACCAACTCGGGCGCGACGATCAAGAGCGTGCTGTCGGTGAAGCCGTCGATGGCCTGGTCTAAGAGCTTGCGCTGCCGCCACGGCTGATCCACGAACAGCATCGCGCCCTGAAACCGCAACCATGACAGCGGATAGAGCGCGCGCAACGCCAGCCGCTCGGGACTGTCATAGTCGCAACTGCCGCCGTTGTCGATCCGCCGGATGCAGGCTTCCTTCTGGTTGTTGTAGGTCGTGTACATCCGGTTGAGCATTTCTTCCAACCGGGTATAGGTGTCGATCAGCCGCCCGCGATCGTAATGGGAACTCTCGGCCAGTTGCGCGAAGTTGGCTTCGTCCTTGTCGAGTTGGCTGATAACCTCGCTGGCAACCGCGGGGTCCGATACACCCCGTGCGACCTGCGGTTCGATCGCGTCGAGCCGCTGATTAAAGTCGCTCAGACCGCTGGCCGCCGCAATTGCGGCGCTTAACACGAACACGCCAATCACCGCCGCTACAAGCCCGACGCGGCGAAAGTCGGATACTGGCCTCATAATAAGCCACCCCGGTCCCCTGGGAATGCACCGACGAAGCCCTTCGCTCCCCCGCGAAAAGCGCCGTCAGTTAAGGATAAATCAGCGGGGAAGGTCAAGGGAATGGTATTTTTTGCATGGCGTCTGTGATGGCGGCGAGCGCGGACACCCGGGCGACACGGCCCGTTACCGCCCACCGCTCGCCCGCGTCGCGGTCGATCAGCACCGCCGCGATTCCGGCCGCCTGCGCGCCCGCCACGTCGAGGGGCTCGGAGTCGCCGACATGGAGCGCCTGGGTCGCCTGCGCAAAATTCCTTTCCAGTGCCGTCCGAAAAATTTCCGGCGCCGGCTTGGCGTATCCGGCCTCGGAGGAGATCGTTATCGAATTGAAATAAGGGCTGAGTTCCAACCCCTTCAATATCGCGTAAAGCCGCGTGTCGAAGTTTGAGATGACGCCAAGCTTGAGCCCGCGTCCCTTGAGATCGGCGAGCAGCGGCGCCGCCTCGGGGTCCGCCCGCCAATGCGCGGAGTCCGCGAAAAACGCGAAGAGCGTGGCGAAATATGCCTCGAAGTCGTCGAAGCGGCCGAGTCCCGCGAACACCTGCGCGACCACGCCGTGCCACCATTGTCGTTCGAGTCGCCGCAACTCCGCGGCCGTCCGCTCCGGTCCGAAGGCCAGCCCCGGCGTGCGATGGAACACGTGCCGGAAGGCCGCGCTTACCTGCGTGGCGGCCGCCACGACGCCAAACTCCCGCGCGATTCGTGCGTAGCTCTCGCCGACCGGCTCGCGCGGTTCGAACAGCGTACCCGCCGCGTCGAAGAACACCACCCGCAGCATCGTCTGCTCCGTCATCCGGGCTGCAATCCGTCCCAGATTTGGATAAGCGTGCCGAAGGCGGACTGTGGCGAGATGAAAAACTGGCGCTCGCCGCGCCAGTTGGTTTCCCTGCCCACAATCCGTACACCGTCACGCTTGAGCCGGTCGAGTGTGCCGTCGAAGTCGCGCACGTCGATAGTAAGGTGATGCATTCCTTCGCCGTGGCGTTCGATAAAGCGGCGCACGAAATCATCCTCGCTCCCCGGCCCGGGGCTTTGCAGGAACTCCAGTTTGAAACCGGCAATGTCGATATGCCCGAGGATAAAAT
>JBOHWJ010000539.1:0-4405 GCA_050736495.1 Binataceae bacterium (SeqCode)
ATTCTGGTTCATCCTAACACCGGCGACGCCTACGCCGATCATGCCGAGCATGCGCTATGGCTTGGGCGGAAGCTCGAACTTCGGCTCGACATTCTCCGGCAACTTGCACAAGCGTGAGCGCCGGGCTTCGGACCTGCCTACCTTGGCCGCCCTGCGGCGCCGGCCCAGCCCGCCCGTGTGTCGGCGCGCCGTCAGGCCAGCAGGACGGCGATTATCCCCGACAGGAACACAGCGTCGAACGTTCCCGCTCCACCGATGGAAGCCATCGGCGCGTGAAAATGCGGAAAGGCCGGAAGATTGAGGATGTCAGCGCCGATCAAACATCCGAGCGTGCCCGCGATGTAGGCTAGCGACGCGGAGCGTCGACGCTGGATCAAGAGCGCGGCGATAGTGGCGGTGACGGCGGGTATGAGCGTCGGCACGGTGATGCCGAGTCCCGGCACCACATTGGAGAAGTGATACGTCACCGCCGCCACAATCGTGACCGCCAGAATCGTCGCCGCCAATCCGCCCACGCGCCACAACAGATAGGCGCACAGCAGTATGGGGATGAGCGCGCCGCCGACGTTGATCGCTATAATGGTATGGCCGGGAATCATGACGTGCGGTATCACGTAGGTGATGCCATGCGATACGACCACGCGGTCGTGGATCAGACTGCCGGAAAGAATCACGGCGACTGGGATATTGATAGAGGATCCGACGACGCTGGCCATCAGCAGCACCACGATCGCGCGATGCGACATGCCAAGCTTTTGATAGACGGTTTCGATGACGCCGATTTCGAGCAGCACGAAGAGCAGCAGGAGAATAAAAGTCGCCAGGCCCAGGTAGGGGAGGGTGAGAGGCGAATACATCGTGGTTGTCCTGCCGTGCGGGCAAAGTGGTAACAGAAGCGTTGCGCCGCCCAACAATCTCAGCGCCGGCGGCTTGCCGCCTCGCGCGGCGGCCGGCGCTACTTGCCGAGCGTGCCGCCGAGTTCCCGCCGTTTGGCCTCAAGTTCGGCGACCAATTTGGGATAGCCGTCGTTGTTTATCACGCGATTGAATTGGTTGCGGTAGTTCGCAATCAGGCTGATCGCGTCGATAGTCACGTCGTAAATCTTCCAGCCGCCGGGCTCCTGCTTGAGTAGATAATTGACGTGAATCGGGTTTGGGCGATTGCTCAGGATGACGTCGCTTTGGACTTCCACATAGCCCGGCGCGAGCGTCTTTTGTCCAGTGAAGTTAACGTTGGTGGTACGCATTTCCTGCTGCACTTTTTCGACGGTGTACTCCTGCAGCTTGCTCAAATACGCGTCTTCGATGAAACCGGCAAAGAGCGGAACAAACTGGCCGCGCTGATCGGGCGTCAAGTTACGCCAATGGTAACCCAACGCCGAGCGCGCCATTTGCGCGAAGTCGAAATGCTGCTCGGCGAGATCGCGCAATTTGCGGCGCCGTTCGGCAAGCGGGAGTTGCCGGTCCTTAAAGACTGTTATCACCTGGTCGAGTGCGGTCTTGACCTCGCCCAGCGGGTCGTTCGCGGCGCCCTGATCGACGCCTTTTTGGATGGTGACGGTCACGGCGCGTGCGGGCGCGAGCCAGCCTGCGGCTACCAGCAAAGTGACGACGGCGGCCAGCGCCAGTGAAAGCCGCAGGCAGCGCGTCGACGCGGCGGCGGTCCTCGGCATCCGCACGCGTCTCACGCGAGGGGTTCCATGCGGCATATGCATCACAATGGTTGGCATTTTAGCGTAATCGCGGTGCGGCGCGTATGGTCCGTCGCGCGGCTTCGCCACGTACGAGCGCGGCGCCGGCGTCGCGCGAAACGCATCGGCGTTACGCCGTGGGAGGCTTCGGCGCGGCCGTCGACGGCGGTGCGGCGATCGTCGCCCGGGCTGCGTCGGACAAACTCGCGCCAGTTGCCGAAGCGGTGCTGCCGGACGGCGCGGGCATCGGCGGTTGCGGTGACGCGGACAACTGGCGCAGCCGCATAAACGGTTCCAGCAGATCGATTGGCAGTGGAAAGATGGTGGTCGAGTTATTTTCGGTCGCGATCTGCGCCAGTGTTTGCAGATATCGGAGCTGAAGCGTTATCGGGCTGTGCCCCATGATCTCGGCGGCCTCGGCCAGCCGTTGCGCCGCCTGGAATTCACCCTCGGCGGCGATAACCTTGGCGCGGCGGTCGCGTTCGGCCTCGGCTTGCACCGCGATCGCGCGCTGCATGTCCTGCGGCAGGTCGATATTGCGCAATTCGACCAGCGTGACCTTGATGCCCCAGGGTTCGGTCTGCGCATCGATGATTTCCTGGATTTGCGCATTCATCTTTTCGCGTTGGCTCAGCAGGTCGTCAAGGTCGGTCTGGCCGCCGACTGAACGTAGGGTCGTTTGCGCGAGCTGGAGCGTTGCGAACAGGTAGTCGCGCACCTCGGTGACCGCACGTGACGGCTCGATCACGCGGAAATAAAGCACGGCGCTGATCTTGAGGGTGACATTGTCGCGCGTGATGGCGTCCTGCGGTGGAATATCGAGCGTGACCACGCGCATATCGATGCGCACCTGGCGCTCGATTATCGGAATAATGAAGATCACGCCCGGGCCGCGATAAGCCATCAGGCGCCCGAGCCGAAAGACCACCGAACGCTCGTATTCGTTCAGTATTTTGATCCCGCTCAGAATGATCAGAACGATGATGGCGATAACGACGCCGATACCGGTTGCCATTTCACCTTCCTCCTCGGACGCGATCGTGTGTAAGCGAGAACGGTTTCACCAACACCGGACGTCCTCCTGCTAACCTGCCGATTCGCGCCGCACCTCAATTTCGAGTCCTTTGACCGCCGTCACCCGCGCGCGCATGCCGACATCCATCGTTTCGCTACTGACCGCGCGCCAGTTCTCGCCGTGAACGAACACGCGCCCCGGCACGCCCGGCGCGATCGGTTCGCGCACCTCGCCGATTTTCCCGATCAACCCTTCGAGACCAGTCTGGGCGGGGCCGCGGAGCGCCTGCAACGCGATGTAGCCGA
Source organism: Binataceae bacterium (SeqCode) (assembly GCA_050736495.1). GTDB lineage: Bacteria > Desulfobacterota > Binatia > Binatales > Binataceae > JBOHWJ01. The sequence goes on from JBOHWJ010000539.1 coordinate 3,011, forward strand.
CGCCAAGGATGATCAACGACATTCCAATCGCCGCGCCCGCGATTATCCCACGGTTGACAGCGAGATTGGTCTCCGACGTATCGATCAAAAAAAGCGACCCAAGCACAAAGGCGGTGATGCCGCCCAATCCCAGTATGCCGTAACTGGTCACGAACAATTCCGCGCCCAGCATCGCGAGGCCGATCAGCACCAGCAGCAAGCCCGAGAGATTGATCGGCAACACCTGGAACGACGTCAGTGCGAGCACGAGGCAGATTGCGCCCGCGACCCCCGGCAGGAAAACGCCCGGATGCGCGAATTCGAAATAGATGCCGGCGATGCCCGCCAGGAACAGCAGGTACATCACGTTGGGATCGGCAAGCTGGTTGAGGATGCGCTCGCCTAAGCGCATCTGGCGGGAAATGATGCCGGCGCCAACGAGTTTCAGCGTCAATTCACGCCCGCCGCCGAGCGTAACTTTGTGGCCCGAGGCCTGACGCAGGAGGTCGGGCACGCTCGCCGCGACGATATCGATGACGTGGAGTTTGAGCGCTTCGCGTTCGCTTATCATGGAACTCTCACGCACCGCCTGCTCGACCCAGGCTTCGTTGCGTCCGCGCTGATGCGCGATCGATTTGGCGAACGAGGCGGCGAAATTCTCGACCTTCTTGGCCATCGCGCCCTTGATGTCGGCGCCGCCCATTTCCACCGGATGCGCCGCTCCGATCGTGGTCCCCGGCGCCATCGCCGCGATGTTCGCGGCCACAGTGATGAAGGTGCCGGCGGAGGCCGCCGTCGCGCCCGCCGGCGCCACATAGACGATTACAGGGATCGGCGCATTGAGCAGAGTCTTAACGATCTGCTGCATCGAGGTGAGCAGACCGCCAGGCGTGTCGAGCTTGATCACGAGTGCGGCGGCGTTGTCACCTGCCGCCTGCGCCACCGCGCCGCTGATGAAATCGGCGGTGGCGGGATTGATCGAACTGTCGAGCGTGATCAGATCGACGAAATGGCTTGTGCTCGTATGCGGCGGGGAGCTGGCATCCACCTTGAGGCTTTCAGGCTCAGTTACGCCTGCGGCTCGCGTCCCGGCCGCCAGCAGAGCGAACGCGAACATTGAGACGAGCCATAATACGGACCGTTGACCGAGCAGTTTCACTTGGATGGCGAAGGAGCGCCTGAGGGCATCTTAGCGACTTGTATCACGTTGCGGAATCGACCTCCCCAGCAGCTTCATCACCTCCTGGATATCAGACCACACCTTGCGTTTGTCACCCGGGTTGCGCAGCAGATAGGCGGGATGGAACGTCGGCATCAGTTTGATTCCGCGCACCTCGTGCCATACCCCGCGCAGCTTGCCGATGGGCGTCTTGACCTTGAGCAGCGCTTGGACGGCGAAGGTGCCCAGCCCAACGA
>JBOHWJ010000540.1:0-14164 GCA_050736495.1 Binataceae bacterium (SeqCode)
ACCATGGAGCAGACGCGCGCGGCGGTTACCGCCGGCGCCCGCATGTTCACGCATGTGTTCAACGCGATGCGCCCGCTGCACCATCGCGACCCCGGTGTCGCCACCGCGGCGCTGATGCCTTCCGCCGCACGCGCCGCAATTATCCCCGACGGCGTGCACGTCCATCCCGAGGTGCTGCGGATGGCTTGGCGGCTGCGCGGCGCTGACGGGCTGATTCTCGCCACCGATCGCGTCGCACTGGCCGGCAGCGACGGCTATAACGCCCGCGATGCTCCACCGCTTTTCGGCGGCGCGCTCACCGCTGTCACGCTCAATGCCGGTGCGGCGCGGCTGCCTGACGGCACTATAGCGGGCAGTGTCATCACGATGCTGGATGGCGTGCGCCTGATGGTCGAGCAGGTGGGCGCGAGCGTCGGCGAGGCGGCTCTGATGGCGTCGACCAATCCGGCGCAAACGCTCGGCCGCAAGAATCTCGGCCGCCTCGCTCCCGGGATGCTCGCCGATTTGATCGTGCTCGACCGGGAGCTAAAGTTGAAGGCAGTGTACGTCTGGGGCCGCGAGATTGACTGACTTGCATCCGCGCCAAGCGGGTCACGGATTCGGCCAAGCTCCTGCCGGTTGGCGGCGGATAAAGCGCCGGGGTTGTGCATGGCGTTGAACAAGGCCTGTATCGGCAAACAATATCCACCGGTCAAGACCGCCGTCACGCTGGAGGCGATCCAGCAGTACGCGCGCGCTTACAACGACAACAATCCGCGCTTCCTCGACCACAAGGCGCCGGGCGGCATCGTCGCACCCCCGATGTTCGGCGTCACCGTAACATGGCTCTCGTTAATCGGCGCGATGGCCGACCCTGAGGTCCGCGCCGACTTGCTGCGGCTGCTTCACAGCGCCCAGGAGATGGAATTCGTGCGTCCGATCCGGCCCGGCGACGTCATCAGCTCAACCGCAAAAGTAATATCGATCGAGAGCGCGCCCAACGGTGAAACCATGGCGGTCGAACTCGATGCCACCAGTGACAACAACGAACCGGTGGGCAAAACCGTTTTCACCGTCTTTATCCGCGGGCGGCGCGACTCCGGCCGCAACGCCGATCCAAGAGCGGCGGCGGCGCCTGACCGTGGACCGGCGCTCGTCACCGTAGCGCAAACGATCGACAAGGATCAGACGTTTCGCTACGCCGAGGCCTCGGGAGACCTCAATCCGATTCACATCGATGAAAACGTCGCGAAAATGGCGGGTCTGCCCGGCGTCATCGTCCACGGCCTGTGCACCATGGCGTTCACCTCCAAGGTGATGATCGACCACCTTTGCGATGGCGATCCGACGCGGCTGAAGCGTCTCGCGGTGCGTTTTTCGCGCCCGGTTTTTCCCGGCGATACCATCACCACGCGCGTATGGTCCGACGGTGAACGCGGTGCGCGCCGCATCTACGCATACGAGACCCTGAATCCCGACGGCCTCGCTGTAATCCGGCACGGTCTCGCCGAGGTGGCATCCTGAGCCGAGGCCGTCACGGTACGCCGTGACCAAAACACTTACCATCGGTCTTTCGCTGTCACTGACCGGCGAGTACGCCGCGATGGGCCGACCGGCCGAAGCGGCGCTCGCGCTCTTCGTCGCCGATACCAATATGGCGGGCGGGCTTCAGGTCGGCGGCGAGCGCTACGAACTCGTGCTTGATTGTCGCGATGACGGGAGCCGCGTCAACCGCGCCGCCGAAATCTATCGCGAGTTGTGCTTCGAGCATCGCGCCGACCTCATCCTGGGCCCCTATTCGAGCGCGCTCACGCGCGCCGCGGCGCCGCTCGCCGAGGAAGCGCGCATGGTTTTCGTCAATCATGGCGGCGCCGACGATAGCCTCTACGACCGTCGCGCCCGGATGATCGTGGGCGTACTTAGTCCTGCCAGCGACTACATGCTGGGTTTCGTGCGCCTGCTTGCGACGCTCAAGCTATGGCGCAAGCGCCTCGCCATCGTCGCCTCGCGCGGGCCGTTCGCCCGCGCTGTCGCCGCCGGAATCGAGCGCGCGTGCAAAGCGCGGCCCGCGCGCCGTCGCGGCGTCCGCGTCCGCCTCAAATACAATGGCGGCTTCGACGGCACGCGCACGCCGGGCGTCCTGCTGCCCGGCCTGCGCCGCACGCGTGTCAACGCGCTGATTAGCGCCGGCGGCTACGCCCATGATACGGCCGTGATGCGTCTTGTGGTTGAGTCCAACTTCAATATCCCGGTGCTCGGATGCGTTGCCGCGGGGGTCGATCGCTTCACACTCGACCTCGGCGAGAATGCGGAAGGTATCGTCGGGCCAAGCCAGTGGGAAGAGCAGGCGCAAATCATGCCCGAGTTCGGTCCGGCGCCGGCCGAGTTCGCGCGCCGTATTCGCACCGCCGCGCGCCTCGCCGCATGCGACTATCCGGCCGCGCAGGCTTACGCCGCCGGTCTCGTCACACTCGCGGCGGTCCGTGCGGCCGGCACGCTCGAGCAGGAACGTATCCGCGCCGCCTTTGCGGATTTGCGAACGACCACATTTTTCGGCGACTTCGCCATCGATCGCGTAAGCGGCCGGCAGGTCGGCCACAAAATGCTGCTCGTCCAATGGCATCGTGGACGCAAGGTGATAATAGAACCCGAAGCGCATACGGATCAGGGCGAGCTTGAACTGCCCGCTGGATGGCGTCTGATTGCCGCAGGGTTCCAATATTTCAAGCTGAGCCGCCGCGATCGTCTCGAACACTATGGCGGCGAGGACGGCTCCAGAGACGATGTTCCCGATGACGAGGATTCGGATTAAGGCTAAGCTGGCGCGATGACCGGAATCCGCCTCGCACTCGATGGCGCACGCGCGCACTATGCGGCCGGCCTGATGTCCGGCACGTCGCACGACGGCGTGAGCGCCGCGTTGGTTACAATCGACGAGCGGCGTGCCGCGCCGGTTCGCCTTGTCACGTTCGAGACCTATCCATATCCGCCGAAGTTTCGCGCGCGGCTGCTCGCCGCCGCCGACACCGGACTTGGCGCGGGTGAAATTTCACAGCTCAATTTCGCCGTGGGACGCGCGCTCGGCGCGGCGGCGCTGGCGATCGCAAAACGCGCCAACGTGCCGCTTCGCCGCCTGAGCTTCATCGGATCGCACGGCCATACGTTTTTCCATCTGCCGCCCCGGCGTGCCACCCATCGCGAAATCGCCTCGACCTTGCAACTCGGCGAATCGGCCGTGATTGCCGCGATGACCGGCGTGCCGGTGGTTGCAGACTTTCGCCCGATGGATATCGCACTCGGCGGCGAAGGCGCGCCGCTCGCGCCACTCGCCCACGTATGGCTTTTCGGCCACCGCACGCGCGGCCGTATCGTGCAGAATATCGGCGGTATTGGCAACGCGACCTATCTGCCACCGCGCGCGCGCAACGGCGACGCGCGGCTTATCGCCTTCGACACGGGGCCCGGCGGGATGGTGATTGACGCGCTAGTGACGAAGCTCACCAGCGGGCGTAGCCGGATGGATCGCGATGGCAAAATGGCGGCGCGCGGACAGGTGAATGAAAAGCTGCTCGCCGATCTGATGCGCAATCCCTATTTCCGGCGCAAACCGCCAAAATCGACCGGGCGCGAAGAGTTCGGCCCGGAGTTCCTCAAAGAAATCGAGCGGCGCGCGCGCAAACTATTCGTCCGCGGCGACGATCTCGTGGCAACGGTCACCGCGCTGACGGCTTGTTCAATCGCGGACGCCTGCCGGCGCTTCATCGTGCCGCTCGGCCGCGTCGATCAGCTAATCGCGGCCGGCGGCGGTGCGCGCAATCCGTCTCTATTGAAGATGATCACGGCGGAACTGCCCCGTATCGAAGTGCTGACGGCCGGGCAGCTCGGTGTCGACGGCGACGCGCTCGAAGCGATGGCCTTTGCGATATTGGGCTACCAGATGCTGCGCGGCGAGCCCGGTAATATCCCTACCGTCACCGGCGCGCGCGCGCCAGCAATCCTGGGCAAACTGACCCTCGCGCCGCGATAGTCAAACTCCAAAACCCAACCGGACCGGCGCGCGCTCACCCCTTCCGGGCGAGATAGGCGAGGCCGGCGCGCGCTGGTACGGGCGCGATTCCGAATTCGGCAACGAGCGGACCGATGTCGCAGACGTTGTCAGCGGTGAGAAAGCCGGCCGCGTCGCGCGAGAACAACGCGCCCGGGATCATTTCCGCAACTCTGCCCGCAAGGCGCAGCATCGGCTCTGGTATATGCACGATTGGCCGACGACGTTTTGTGATTTCCATCAAAAGCCGCACTAGATCGTCGAACGTCATTGCCTCCGCACCGCCGACGTCGAAAGTGGCGTCGCGGCCGCGGCCGCCGATCGCAAGCGCGACGCATGCGGCGAGGTCGTCCACCCACACCGGTTGCAGCATCTGGCGTCCGGTTCCCGGCACCGGCATCAGGGGCAAAAAACGCAGCGCGCCGGCGAGCATGTTGACGACGCGATCCTCGGCGCCGTACACGAGCGATGGGCGAAAAATCGTGTAGGCGACACCGGATTCCCTGATGGCGCGTTCGGCCCGGCCCTTGGCGCTAAAACCCGGCAGCGGCGACCGCTCGTCCGCCGCCGCGCCGCTGATATAAATGAACCGCGCGATGCTGGATGTCTTTCCCGCCGCGAGCATCGCGACCGTGCCGCCATAGTCGATACGCTCGAAGGTAAGCCCGCGTTGTGGATTTTCCACCGGGTAGCCGTCAAACTGCACCGCGTTGACGACGGCATTGGCGCCCGCCAGCGCCGTCCTCAGCGTCGCCGGATCGGTCACGTCGGCGGCGATGAATTCAACCCGGTCGACCGTCTCGATCCGCCGGCGCGCGGCCTCTGGATTGCGCGTCAGGAGCCGCACCGTAAGCGTGGGAATGCGCGCGAGGCGCCGCACGATGGCACGGCCGATAAATCCGGAGCCACCCGCAACCGCTACGATGCGTTCATCTGGCGCCATTCGCGATGGCCTCGGCCGATACCTCGGCGGTTTGCTAGGCTTAATTAATCAATGCGCCTGTCAGGAGGCGCGGCGGCGTTGGTGGCGGCGAGGCGTTCTGGGCGGCGCGTCGACCACGGCGGCTTCGCTCTCGACCAGCGACGTCAGGCGAAAGAGCGAGATCTCCGGCCGGCAGTTGATGCGGATACGCAGCCAGAACGTCCCCAATCCGCGATTGGTATAAATGTAAAACTCATTATAGCGGTTGAGCCCGGCGTAGAAACGCTTACCGATGCGCAAAATCGACCTGATCGGCGAACCATAGAAGGGAATTCGCACAACGCCCCCGTGGGTATGGCCCGAGAGCATCACACCCGGCCCCAGATGGCGCGCGTAGAGCGCGGTGTCGGGGTTATGCGCGAGCACGATCGTGCAGTCGCCGGCGCGCACTTCCTTGAACGCGCGCGAAGGCTCAGCGCGGCGCGACCACAGATCGTCGATGCCAACGATGACGAGTTCCTCGTTGCCGAGGCGCAGGCGCTCGCTCTCGTTCGCAAGCACGCGCACACCAGCGCCGTCGAGCGCCTCCTTGATCATGCCGAAAGACGACCAATGGTCATGGTTGCCGGCGATGGCAAATACGCCGACGCGTGGACACAGATCGGCGAGCGCCCGCCGGAATCCGTTGATATAGCGGCGCATCGTTTCCGGTCCGGAAAAATAATCGCCGGTAAGAAAAACCAAGTCGGGTTTCTGGCGGTTGATGGTCTTGACCGCCTGTTCGACGCGATCGAGGTCCTCGTCACGGTCAACGTGGAAATCGCTGATCTGGCAAGCGACGATGCCGTCGAGCGCGTGCGGCAGACGGCGCACCGGCAACGTCACCCGCACGATCTCGACCGTGTCGATTGTTCGCCGCCACATTCGATGGAGCGGCCGCAACGGAATCGGCGGTTTGCGCTTGCGCGCCGTCTTTCCCGGTGGCCGCCGCATTTCGGCCGGGCCGGTTCCGGCGCTGATACTAGTGCTCATCGAACATTCCAGCTTAGAATATTTCCAGTAGGTGAGGGAAGCGGCTCAGCGTCATCAGACGCCCGTCCGCCTGTTCCAACTCCTCGTGCTCCAGTTCCCACGTATGCGGATACGGGATGTAGACCGCGCGTAACCCAGCCTTGAGGGCGGGATTGATGTCGGATCGCGGGCTGTTGCCGATCATAACCGTGTCGGCTGGATCAATTTCCGCCTGCGCGACCAACAGCCGGTAGGCGAGCGGGTCCTTCTCGATCGGAATACCGATGCGGCTGAACAGCGGGCGCAGCCCCGAGCAGTCGAGCTTGTGCATCTGCTCGTCTGGTTGCCCCTTGGTAAACAGCAGCAGGCGATGGCGCCTGGCGAGTTCAGGCAGCGTCGCTTCAACGCCCGGCAGTAGTTCGCAATGGCGGCTGAGCAGCCGCTCGGTGATTAGCGCGACTTGCTTCAGGATCGAATCGCGCGTCTCCGCCGATGCCAGTTCGGCGATCACCCGCTGGAGCGCAATCGCATAGGGACGGCGTCCATAACCATGCGTCTCGATGATGCTGAGCTCGTGGCGCCGCAGCGCCGCGCGGATTTGCCTCAGATCGGTGACACCAACGCGGCCAAGCGTCTCGATAAACGTCGCCTCGGCTTCGAGAAAATGGATGTTGGAATCCCATAGCGTGTCGTCGGCGTCGAAGATGAGATTGAGAGCGCCGCGCCGCATCGATGAAGCCATCGCCGCTGAGCCTAACGAGCCAGCGGCCGATACGCAAATTACATTTTGCCGCCGCACACGGCCGTCCACCCCGCAAGCGTCATTGGCCGCCGCCGCGCACCGATGGTGCCGCCGCGTTCGCCGGCAACACCATCAGCCCGCCCGTCACCGGATTGTGCCCGACGTAAACCTCGGTTTCGTACACCCGGCGCAAATTGTCGGCGGTCAGCACTTCCGCCGGCGCGCCGCAGGCCACTGCCATGCCGTTCTTTAGCAACAACACGCGATCGGCATAGAGCGCCGCCGCGTTGAGATCATGGAGCGTCGCTATCACCGTCATCGCGCGATCGGCGCAGAGCTGGCGAAAGCGCGCGAAAATATCGGCGACGTGGCGCATGTCGAGGAACGCGGTCGGCTCGTCGAGCAGCACGATGCGCGGCTCCTGCGCCAGCGCGCGTGCGAGAAAGACGCACTTGCGCTCGCCGCCCGAGAGTTCCTGGATGTGGCGGCGCGCGAGTTTGATCAGGCCGAAATGGCCGAGCGCGGCGTGCGCAATCTCAAGGTCCTCCCGCGTTTCGAAATGAAACGAACCCAGGTGCGGCGCGCGTCCCATCAGGACCACCTCCAGCACCGAAAAGCGGAAGGCGACCGAGTTTTCCTGCGCCACCGTCGCCAGCATGCGGGCGCGCGTGCGCCGATCTAACTCCTTGAGCGGGCGTCCAAGCAATTCGACCTCGCCTTCCCATGCTTCAAGCGTGCCGCCGAGAATCTTGAGCAGCGTAGATTTGCCCGCGCCGTTGGGGCCAACGATCGCGAGCAATTCACCGGCGTGCGCCTCGAACGAGACGCCATGCAACACCGGCACCGCGCCGTAGCCGGCTTTGAGCGCGGTCGCTCGAAGTGCGACGTTAGCCTTGGGCACCACGCCGCGCGTGATTTCCGCGTCACTCATAATTCGAGCGACTTGCGCCCTTCGCGGCGCAGCACGTAAACGAAGAACGGCCCGCCGCAGAGCGCCGTGATGGCGCCCACCGGAAGTTCCGCCGGCGCGATCACCACGCGCGCAATCAGATCGGCCGCGACCGTGAAGGCCGCGCCGCCGAGAATTGATGCGGGCAGCAGCAGGCGATGGTCGGCGCCGAGCGCGAGCCGAATGATGTGCGGCACGATTAGTCCGACAAACGAAATGATACCGCTGACCGAGACCGCCGCACCGATCATTATCGACGTTGCGACGAAGACGATGCGGCGCAAACCGTCGACCTCGACACCCAGTTCCGCAGCCGCATCGTCGCCAAGACTCAGCAGGTTCAGATCGCGGGCGCGCACTCCCAGCACGATGAAGCCGGCGCAGCCGAGAACGGCGACGAGCAACACTTCGTGATAGGTCGGCGCCTCGAAACTGCCCATCAGCCAGAACAGGATACTGTGGGTGAAGTAGAAGTTGACCACGCTGTTGACCAGCATGATCGCGGCGCCCCAAAAAGCGTTGAAGATGACACCGACCAGCAGCAGCGTGAACGGTTCCAGCCGCCCATCGACCAGTGCCAGGCGGTAAACCGCGACAGTCGAAAGCAGTGCCGCGCCGAACGCGCATAGTGGAACAATCGCGTCGACGCCGCTCATCCGCGAAAACAGCACGAGCGCGATTATTGCGCCGAAGGCGCCGCCGCCAGAAATGCCGAGGATGCCGCCCTCCGCGAGCGGATTGCGCACCAGCGCCTGTAGCGCCACGCCCACGGCCGCGAGGATGGCGCCGACCACCGCGCCCATCAGCACTCGCGGCAAACGCGCGCCGAATAGGATCGCATGATCGGGGCCCGAAGGCTCCGTGACTGCGCGCAGCAGGCTGATATGCACGCTGCCAAAGGCCAACCCCGCGATACAGACCGCAACCGCCGCCACGCCAAGCACAGTCAACGTGGCGGCCATTCGCGTGCGCGTGAGGTAGGCGCCCGCAAACGCATGCGGCCCCTGATCCGGCGCGGGCGGCACCAGCGGCGCGGCCACGTGGATGCGTGCCGGCGCGCTCACTGCGTGGCCTCCTGACGATGCGCCTTGCCGGAGAGCCTGGCGCTGGCGCCGGACGCATTGCGCCTGAACGCGTCCGGATGAATCAGCCGCGCGAGAATTTCGAGCGCCTGCCAGATGCGAGGTCCCGGATGCAGTACCGGGTCCTGCGGATAACCATATATATGATGGTACTTCACCGCCGGAATGGTCGGGTACTTCGACCAAAAGCCGTCGGGAGCGGCCGCGTCGCTGCCCATCTGACCATCGAGTATCACCTGCGGGCGGGTCGCGATGATGTATTCCACGCTGAGACGCGGCCACGGCTGCACTGCGGCGTCGGCAATATTGTCGCCATGCGCGAGCTTGAGCAACTCATCAAGGAAAGTGCCGCGTCCGACCGCCACCATCGGCTGATGGCCCACCACCATCAGCACCCGCTTGCGCGGCTCGTCCTTGAGCCGTTCCTGGACCGCCGCGATATGCATACGGATACGCTTGACCAGTTGGCGGGCCGCATCCGCGCGTCCAATACGATCGCCGACGTGCAGAATACTCTGCTCGATTCCCGCAATCGAATTGTCGTTCACCATCAGGATTCCATAGCCCATCGCCCCGAGCGCGCGGACTTCGCGCCGGTCCGAGGACTCGGCCGGCCCGATTATCAGCGTCGGGCGCAACGCCACGATTGCCTCCAGGTTCGGCGTGAGGAAGGTGCCGACCTCGGGCAGTTTCGCCGCTTGCGGCGGGTAATCAGTGTACCTTGAGACGCCGATCACTTCCTTTCCGGCGCCCAACGCGAAAAGCGTTTCAGTGACCGACGGCGCGAGTGAAACAATTCGTGGCGGGCCGCTGTCGCCCGCCGCCGGCGCCACCGGCACGCCGCATCCGCCGCCCAGCGTGAGCATCACGGCGAACATCAGCGCCATTGTCGCGGCCTTGCCTCTCACACAGCGAAACTATCGGATTAGCGCGCGTGGATTAAGCGGCATAGTGCGCCGCGCGCCGTGCTCGGTTGCATCGCCGTATGGGGAGCGATTAGCCTACGCCGTGGCAGGTAGTTCAAGGAGACTCCGAACCGTGCGCAAGGTCGCCGTTTGTATCAAGCAGATTCCCCTCGTCGAAGACGCCAACTTCGATCCCGTGACGCGGACCATCCGCCGCGACGGTGTCAACGTAACCAGCGCCTATGACCTTCGCGCGGTCGCGCAGGCGGTGGATTTGAAAAAACGCTTCAACGCTGAATTGACGGTCGTTACGATGGGGCCGCCGCAGGCGCGCGAAGCCCTGGTCGATGCGCTCGCCAGCGGAATCGACCACGCGGTCCACCTGGAGGATCGTGCGTTCGCGGGCTCCGATACGCTCGCCACCGCGCGGGCGCTTGCGTTGTGGCTCAAGCGCGGGTCGTTCGATCTGATCATGCTCGGCAAATACTCGATCGACGCCGAGACCGGCCAGGTGGGTCCAGAGATCGCCGAGCTGCTCGGCATCGCGCAGATAACCGGTGTGCGCAAGCTCCAGATCGAGGGCGATACCATTCACGCCGAACGCGAAAGTGATGAAGGCGCCGACGAGGTCGAGTGCCGCATGCCGGCGTTGCTGACCTGCGCCGAGCGCCTTATCAACCCGCTCAAGATGGATCCCAAGGCGCGTGACGCGGCGAAGTCGCACCCGATTACGGCGGTGCGCGCGGCGGAGCTGAGCAGCGACCTCGCCAACTTCGGCTTTGCCGGATCGCCAACCTGGGTGCAGGAAGTCCGCGCACAGTACGCGCCCGAGGTCGACTGCAGGATGATCGACGCGTCCGACCCCGAACGCGCGGCCGAAGAAGTGATCGCGGCGCTCGACCGCATGGGCGCGCTCAAACCGCGCGAGCATAAGGGCCGTCCGGTTTCCGCGGATGTGCGCAAGCCCGTGCGTGGCAAAGACATATGGGTCGCAGTCGAAACTGACCTGAAAGGCGAAATCAACGTTGGCAGTCTCGAACTGCTCTCCGCCGGCGACGAGCTCGCGGGCAGGCTCGGCGGCGCGCTGGTGGCGGTCGGCTTTCCCGCGTCGATTGCGCGGCACTCGGGACTGCTTGCAAGCTATGGTGCCGACCATGTGCTTGTGATCGACAATCCGGCGCTGGAAAATTATTCGCCTGACAGCGTTGCCGACGCCTATGCGCGGCTCGTGCGTGAGCGCACGCCGTGGGGGTTGTTGCTGTCCGCGAGCGAGCGTGGGCGTGATTGGGGTCCGCGCGTCGCGGCGCGTCTCAAGCTCGGATTGACCGGCGACGCGATCGGCCTCGAACTGGACGGCGAAGGGCGGCTGGTCGCGATGAAGCCCGCATTCGGCGGCAATATCGTCGCGCCGATTCTATCGAAGACCTTTCCGCAGATGGCGACAGTGCGCCAGGGGGTGCTTACGTTGGCGCAGCCCTTGTGGTCGCGCAAGGCGGAAATCGAAACCGTGCGGGTCGAACTTGCGCCTGCGCTCAGCCGCACGCTCAAGGAGACTTCCGCGCTCGACCCGTCGGTGCTGCCGCTCGACGGCGCCGAGGTCGTCGTCGGAATCGGCATGGGGGTGGGCGGGCCGGAAGGCGTCGCGCGGATAAAGGAGTTTGCGCAAGTGCTGGGAGCCGGGATGTGCGCGTCGCGCCGCGTGACCGACCAGGGATGGGTGCCGCGCCAATTACAAGTGGGACTTACCGGCAAGGCGATCGAGCCGCGCCTCTATTTTTCGGTGGGCCTTCGCGGCGCGCCCAATCACATCGTTGGAATCAAACGTGCGCAGACCGTCGTCGCGATCAACAATGACCCGGAAGCGATGATCTTCGAGCGTGCCAATATCGGGCTGGTCGGTGACTGGGCGCCACTCACACGCGCGCTCACCGAGGCGTTTCGCAGACGCCAGAGCCCCTAGAGGGACCCTCCGCACCAGCCTGCTTGTCATTCTGAACGGAGGCTGCGAAGTGACGAACCCAGGGATTCTTCGCTGATTCCAAACGCACGTCGCCGACTCCTTTGCTCGCTTCGCCTCAACTCCGCTAGAGGCGCTCGGAATGACAGGATGCATTTGCGCAGAGCTTCCCCAAGGCTGCTTGCGATCCGGCGCGCGCGGTAGTGGTTGTGGGGATGACGGCAATGGCGGAGCGGGAAGAGTGCCACGCGAAGCGTTTCGATGAGGAGCGCGATCATTTCACGCGACTCGCGTCTGCATGCGTGGCCGATTACGCGGACTCGGCGTCCGCGATCGCATGCGGCGCGTGCGGTGCGCCAATGCGCCCGATAGGGCATTGCAAGTACCGGTGCCTCAGTCGCGGTTTCTTGCGCATGTGCGACGACGTGATTTGAGGGCGTCGCTTACTTAATGCGGTGCGTGGGAGCAGCGCGATCGGCGCGCGCGAAACCGCGTGTGATGGCGTCGTCGCCGAAACGCTCGGCCACAGCGTCGAGCGCGCGATTAAGCCGGCTATGCCGGGAAGCGTCACTGGCCGAACAATCGAACAAACCTAGCTGGGTCGGATCGGCGCGTTCGAGGTTGTGCACTTGCACGCCCGCGAGCCTGATCTTGTCGCCGCGCTCGGCGCGACTGAGCAACGCGATTGCAACTTTTGTGATGCGAGCGCCATCGTCGGTCAGATCGTCCAGCGACGAACTGCGCGTGATGACCGGGTAGCGGCCACCGCCCAACGGGTGTGCGAGCTTGAGCTTGAGCACGATCGTGCGCGCCTGCACATTGTCGGCGCGCAACCGCCTGCCGAGCGCTTCACCATGCGCAATCAGGACGCGCCGGAGTTCCGTCGAATCAAGTTCAAGATCGTGCTCGAAGGTGTTCTCCTCGCCGTAGGACTTGCGCTGCCAGTCGGCGATGACGGGGCGCGGGTCGCGTCCATTGGCAAGTTCATGGAGATGCGCGCCGAAAGATCCGAAATGCGCGCGCAACGCTGCGACGTCATGGCGTGCAAGCTCGCCCACCGTGCGGATTTCCGCCCGGTGCATACGCTCGAGCGTTACGCGGCCGACGCCCCATAGCCGTTCGACCGGCAGCGGTTCGAGAAACGCCCACAGGTTTTCGGGCCCCACGCACCGAAGTCCATCGGGCTTCGACATATCGCTCAGAATCTTCGCCGCCATCTTGGTCGGCGCGACACCGACCGAAACAATCAGGCCGGTTTTTTCAAGCACGCGATTTTTAAGCGCGCGGGCGGTGCGCAGTGGCGGACCCAGCAACCGCTCGGTGCCGGTCAGGTCGAGAAACGCCTCGTCGAGCGAGAGCGGTTCGACCAGCGGGCTGAAACTCTCGAACACCTCGCGCACCATACGCGAAACCTCGGCGTAACGCTCCATCCGGCCGCGCACGAAAATCGCATGCGGGCAGAGCTGGCGCGCCTGCGCCGTCGGCATCGCCGAGTGCACGCCAAACTTGCGCGCCGCGTACGACGCCGAGGTCACCACGCCGCGCGTCGAGCTGCCGCCGACGATTACCGGCTTGCCGCGCAGTTCGGGATTGTCGAGCTCTTCGACCGAGGCGTAAAAGGCGTCCATGTCGGCGTGGGCGATGACACGCTCCCATCCGATAGGGGCGTCTGCCGCCGAAGGTCCAATGTCGGTTGCGCCGGTCAAGCCCATTGCCGCAATTCTAGCTCATCCATGTGCACGGCATGATATGTGAGAACATCGCTTCGGCGGCGCGCTCGCCGCTGGAGATACAGTCGGGGATGCCGACACCGCGCAGGAACGCCCCGGCAAGAGCGAAGGCGGGAAGCGCGGCTGCTTCACGTTCGATCGCGGCGGCGCGTTCGAGATGGCCTACGGCATATTGCGGCATCGCATCAGCCCATCGCTGGAGGTGCGCAAGCATTGGCGCGGCAGTCACACCGAGCAGCGCGGCGAACTCCGCGCGCGCCGCGTCAATCATCGCCGCGTCGTCAAGGCGCATCATTTCGGTTTGCAACGCGCCACCCAGGAAAACACGCGCGAGCAGCATGCCCGCAGGCGCGCGTCCGGCAAATTTGAGGCTCGAAAAACTGCCCGCGATTATGCGTCGATTTTCGGCCACCGGCACGACAAAGCCGAAGCTTCGCGGCGGATTCGGAAAGTCGACCGTCCGAAACGCCAAATTTACAGTCGCCGCGGAAGCGTAGGTGATTTCCGCCAGCGCGTCCGCCAGCGCCCGGTTATGCGGCCGCAGCAACGGTGCCGCGGCATAAGCCGGAAGCGTGCACAGCACGGCGTCGGCCGCGAACGTGCCGCCGCTGGCGGTTCGGATAGTCCACGAGCGCGGCCGCGCTTCGGAATGGTCGCCGGTACCGCCCGGTATCAAATCGATCGCACGCGCGCCGAAGCGGATCGACCCGTCCAGCCGCGCCGCCAAAGCGTCGACCAAAATTCCCATCCCGCCCTTGAAGCTCAAAAACAGGCTCCAGCGTGCGCCGCTGATGCCGCGCGCCGCCGCGCCGCCGGCGTCGCGGTCACGCGCCGCCGCGCGC